>CAJTVH010000006.1:13661-94743 GCA_910579745.1 uncultured Clostridia bacterium
AAAATACGCGCGAAAAATTATAAAAAATAAAACGAAACAGAAAGGCTTTTCTGTTTAATTGAACAGTTTTCGTTTATTTTTTAATAATTTTTTGGATATTTCGCGTATATAACTGATAGCTTATGATAGTTTTCAGATACGCCATAGTTTGGAGTTTTTCATTGATATTTTAGAGTGTTTGACCGATTAGCTAATATTTTTTTAAACAGCGCGTAATTCGAGATCGAGTTTATTGAGTTACACGCTGTTTTTTTAACACTGTTTGTTTTTAAATTGAGACTGTTAATATATGGTGATATTTAATCATTGAATATATATATTTTTTATGATTAGGTATGATATAAAAATAATGATAACAGCTATAAATGGAACGGTTATTATTTTTTTTCCCTCTGTTTCGGAATTAGGCTTAACGGGCGGGTTTTCTTTATTGGATTTTATAAAATACACAAGAACAAAAGAAAAGAGTATCCCGAAAGTGAGAGCGGACATTCCTACGCTTATAATTGAGTCAATATTGATTTGAGAGGCGTTTTCTAACCTTTTGGATGTTTCAGGAGGGAGTTTAGAGTTTAAGAAATTCATTAACAGTATTAGAAGTCCCTGGGTTCCGTTTATTATAAAATGAGCTGTTATTGACGCCAGTATTGAGTTTGAGTATATTACGAAGACAGAAAAAATTATCCCTATTAAGAACGCGTATATAAACTGGTGGGGGTCCAAATGCATTATGCCGAAGAACAACCCTGATACGAAGGCGCTTTTGACTGTTCCTAGTTCATGGCATCCTGATAAAATTATTCCTCTGAATATAAGTTCCTCAAATACGGCGGGAAGTATCGCTGAGACTAAAATGAACACCCAGACGGGAACCGAGGAGATAGTTTCCATTATGTCCGCCACGTTATTAGGAAATATAAAAGATGTTATCATAGCTATAAAATTCGCCACGGGTTGGATAAGGAACGCCATTAAAACAATAAGAAAAAAATTCTTAACGCTTAATTTATTTAATTTTAAGGTTTCTTTTATGTTTTCATTAGTTGCCGCGAAGTATAGGATGCCTGGTAAAAAAGAGCATATTACAGGTGTTAATATCATCAAAAAAGTTGATAAGGAAGCGACGTTTTTAAAATGTATCCCCAATATTTTTATTATAAACGGAACGGCAAAAGGGACAAGACACAGGTATATTAAAAGAAGCATCATAAAAGTAACAGTTTGTTTATATTTATACATTTTTATAACCTCCAACATATTTTAAAGTTGATTTCCATTTAAAAATAAAAAAAAATCTTGATTGATATAAACTTAAATGATATAATAAGTATATATATTATTTTAACAAAAAATGTATACAAGTCAACAATAATATTGTAAAATAGATAGAATTTAGTTTGAGTTTAGATAATTAAATAAAAGTTTTTTGCGGTCTTTAAGGTAATGACGCTAAAACAGCTATAATAAAGAATTACTTCGGCAAAGTACAAATTTTATTTGCCTTATATGTTATGTACATAGAATTGTTTTTATAAAAATAATGGTAATTTTAAGGCATATTTAAATTTTAGGAGAGGAAATTTTAAAACTTGTTAAACCGATGTTTAATGAGCTTATTTAACCGGTTAAGGGATTACATGCCAGATAGTGAGGTTTTTTGGCAAAACAATAAAGTACTTACTTGATATATCAAGTAAGTTTGCTTTATATTGTTTTGTGGCGGGTTAATGGGCGAGGAGCTATTAAACGCTGTATGTTACAAGTATTTTTATTTAACAAAAATACGAATGATTTTTGACTTTAATGTTTGTGTTTGGGAGGTTTATAAAAAATGGAACAAGGGAATGTCTCTAAAAAAGTAAAAGTATCGGAGGTAAAACCTAACTGTATTTTAGCGAGAGACGTCGTTACAAAGACAGGTGTTGTCATTCTCGCTAAAAATACGATGATTAACAGCGTTAATTTTACGAAAATAGAGCAAAACGATGTAAATTATGTATATGTATGGGAAGATTCTATCGACGATACCCTACCTTCTTTTAATCAAAAGGAAATATATACGGTTGAGGAACAGACAAGGTCTGTAGTTGATAAACCGGAGTTTAAAGAATTTGACAAAACCTATGGTGAGAATTTAAATGCCACAAAGGAGGTTCTCGCCTCTGTCGGCAACAGCAAAAGCGTTAATAAAAGCGAACTTTTCGCCATAACAAAAGGCATTATGTCAAAAATAAATTGTAAAAGTGATATTTTTACATATTTAAGCTATTTAAAAGACGTAAACGACTATACATATACTCATTCGCTCAACGTTTCTCTTCTTTGCAATATGTTTAGCAAATGGCTTAATCTTTCCGAAGAGGAAACCGAGGATTTAACTGTGGCTGGTTTTTTGCATGACATAGGAAAGCTTAAAGTTGACCCTAAAATCCTTAATAAAGAGGGCAAGCTTACAGAGGAGGAATTTGAGGAAGTCAAAAAACATCCTCGTTTAGGATATGAAATGCTTAAAGACACAGACCTTTCGGATTCAATCAAAGAAGCTATACTTATGCATCACGAGAAGATTAACGGAAAAGGGTATCCTTCAGGGTTAAAAGAGGAGCAGATAGGAAAGTACGCTAAGATAGTGTCTATTTGTGACATATATGACGCTATGACATCAGACAGGGCATATAGGGGCAGGTTTTGTCCGTTTCATGTAATAAGGAATTTTGAGAGACAGAATTTTAGTATTCTTGACACTCAATATTTGCTTGTTTTTTTACAGAATATCGCTTATACTTATGTTGGCAGCTGGGTTAGGCTTACAAATGGGACCATCGCTGAAATTGTTTTCATTAATCAGAGTCAAATGTCGCGACCTATCGTTAAGGCTGAAAACCAGTTTATTGATTTATCTAAAAATTTAGATTTGGACATTGAGAACCTTGTGTAATGGACAGGCTGTATATATTAACCTATATAAAAAAATTATCTTAGAGCTTGCCTAAAAACTATTAAAATATCCCAAAAACAGTGGAATAATATCATTGTGATTTAAAATGATATTACATCCACTGTTTTTTTGAGTATATTTTTGTTTTTAGATAGGTTTTAATGAGTTTATGAAAAGTAATTTAATGTGATTTTCTTATTTTATTAGCTTAGAGCGTATCTGATAGCTTATGATAGTTTTCAGATACGCTCTAATAAATTAATTGTTTTCCAAGCTTATATAATTGTCAGCGTTATCTATATTAAGGGAGGCTAAGTTTTCTACATAGGTATTTTTTGAGTTTTTAGCTTCAGCCATAAGTTTTATCGACGCTAAATTATCACAGCCCAAAAACGCGTTATTTCCGATTTCCGGAGGGTTTTTGGAAGTAAATTTTATTATTTTAAGGTCAGAGCAGTTTTCAAAAGCGTAATCACCTATTTTTTCTATAGATGACGGAAAGGCTATTTGTGTGATAATTGTATTAGAGAAAGAAAATTCTCCGATTTTTCTTAAACTTTCCGGAAGTATTATTTCGGCGATTTTAGCGTTTTCAAAAGCGTAATCATCTATTTCTTCAAGATTTTCATTTAATTGTATTGATTTAAGCTTTACCCCGCTTAAAGCTCCCGAGTGAATTTTAGTTACCGTATCGGGAACGATAAAATTTGTTAAAAAACTTTTTACCGGAAATTGTATAAGCTCTGTTTTATCTTTTGAGTAAAGTACGCTGTCTTCGGTTGTAAAATAATTGTTGTTATTAGTGTTAAAGGAGCTTATATTAGGGCAATCCTCAAAAGCGAACTTACCTATTTTGCTAAGTGACGACGGTAAATTTATAATACCAGAGATGTCCGAGTGTTTAAACGCTCCGCTCGCTATTTCAGTCACGGTGTCGGGTACGGTGAAATCGCTTCCGCCTTTTCCCAGAGGGTATTTTATTAATTTTGTCATATGGTAATCGTATAAAATTCCATCTTCTATAGAAAAGTATCTTCCAGAGCTGTTAAGCTCGAACTCATTTATATATTTACAATCGTTAAGGGCGTTATCCTCAATTTCGGAAAGACTTGACGGTAATGTGTATACGGAGGATATATTTGACGGCGGGTACTGAATAAGGGTAGTTACGTTTTTATTATACAGAATACCGTTTTCCACGGTATAACCCTTAGGGTTTCCTCTTTTTGCCGTAAACGTATCAAGAGAGACGCAACCTATAAAAACGTCTTTGCCCAACTCGTTTAAAGATTTTGGCAAATCTATAGTTTTTATTGATGAGCAATTTGAGAAAGCTCCATCGTTTATTGTGGAAAGGATATCGTTTAGCGTTATGGTTTTTAAGTTTTTACAATTAGCGAAAGCGTATTTTCCGATTGAGTTTATTTTATCGGTAAACTTTAATGAGGTTACTTTTATATTTGTAAAAGCGTAATCACCTATGGTTTTTAAATTATCCCCAAATTTAAGTTCTTTTAAATTCTCACAGTTATAAAACGCGCCTTCTTTTATTTCCTCAAGGTTTGTGGGAAGGTCTATTTTGGATATATCGCTGAAAGCGAACGCTCCTTTTCCTATAGAAGTTATTGAGGGGGAGAGAGTCATTATTTTTATTCCGGATTTATAAAAAGCGTAGTCCCCAATTTCTTTTACATTTACTCCCATCTTAATAAGTTCTACAGAGGAGCAGTCAGCGAAGGCGTATTTTCCGATTTCATATAAATTAACGGGCATTGATATATCTTTTATAGAATCGCTCCCGAAAAAAGCGTAGTCCGCTATTTTATTTGTTTGGGAATTTACGGTATATGAGGAATCTTCTTTTGAGTCTGGATATTTAATTAATGTTTTAAAGGAGATATCATATAAAACCCCGTTCTCCGACTTAAAATAAGGACTTTCGGAAGACACGTTTATTTCTTTAAGAGACGGACAGTTTAAAAACGCCGCCGCTGTTATCTCTTGTACGCTTTTCCCAAAAGAAAGAGTTTCTATAACAGTATTTCCGGAAAACGCGCCGTCTTCTATCTTTGTAACAGCGTAGGATTTTCCTTTTACAGTTATTACATTAGGAATTGAAACGTCAGAGAAAGTTATATTTTGATTATTTCCTACAGAGACTTCTCCTAAAGAAACGTTTCCCGGTTCTTTTATAAAGTTGTAGGCGATACCGTTTGATACGATATAAGGCGCTTTTGATGAGAATTTTGGAATGGTAAAATCAAAGACCGGACTTTGAGCGAAAATATTAACTGAAGCCATTGATGTAAATAAACATACACAAAGGGTGGCTGAGGCTATTTTTTTTATTATTTTTTTATTCATGTTAAATTTTCCTTTCTTTCATACATATTTGGCGGGGCTTATACTAATCTCGTTTAAAAAAGTAGATATAATATATACGGTGGAATAAAAAACAAAAAATTATTTTATTCAAAACTTCCTGAATTGTGAACAATTTTTTTTACGGTTTCTAAAGAGATTAGTTTAAATATTAAAGTCGTATATAAATTACTTGAGTTTATTATATCACAGAAAAACAATTTATTTTATATTTTAATGAAATTGTTATAAAAAATTAATCTTATGACATAATAGAATAAACGGCGTTTGATTTTGTAATCTCATACTTTCATCTGATATATAGGCAAATATCCGTATAGATATAAACGTTTAGAGAATATATTTTTTATTTTTATAAAAAGTTTCTCTTTAAATATAATGAGAAATGTGATAATATATATGTAGGATGAAGTATTTGTAAATTTTAAGGAGGTTTTTAATATGGCATACGCAAGAGCAAAAAAACATTACCGCGCAGTTCAGAAGAAAATTGAGATGTCGCCTAAAAAGGGCATTTTTATTCCGAAAAAAAAGAAAAATACTCTTATTTGTATTAGCGCCGCGATTCTTTTGGTCGTTTTTATAAAAGGTCTTTTATGCGGGTATATTTTGGGCAGGAACGACTGATTTTAAGAAAATTATATATTTACTTATAATCGAAAAAACTCAAGAACATTAAAATAAGAGTTTCTTTAACGAATGAACCTTAAACCATAAGCGTTAAGGTCAAAGGGATTTACAGGTTAGGCGGAAGCGTAGGTTTCCGCTTAACTTTGTAAGATATTTATTAAATGTCGTTTGTTATAAGTGTTTTTTTAAGTAAAAATACGAGTAAGCTTGACAGGGGCGTTGTGTTTCGCGCGCCTTTTTACATTAATATATAGGCGGTGATTAATCACCGTTTCGCTCCAAGCGCCGACGTGTGAGGCTTTATCTAAATATTCGTCGGGTTTTGGTTACAGAGTGTTTAGACACAGATTTAAACAGTGGATTTTTCGACTGTTATTTTATATTTTGAAAGGATTTTTATTATGAAATTAGGAATAGTTGGACTGCCGAATGTAGGCAAAAGCACCCTTTTTAACTCTTTGACCCAGGCAAAAGCGGAGTCCGCCAATTACCCTTTTTGCACTATTGACCCAAATGTGGGAGTGGTTCCAGTACCTGACGAGAGACTTGACGTTTTAGCCAAGATGTACAATACGGAAAAAGTCACCCCTGCTGTTATTGAGTTTGTCGATATAGCGGGACTTGTTAAAGGGGCCAGCAAGGGAGAGGGACTCGGAAACAAGTTTCTTTCTCATATACGTGAGGTTGACGCTGTGGTTCATGTTGTACGCTGTTTTGAGAATACTAATATTGTTCACGTTGACTCGGCTGTCGATCCTTTGAGAGATATTGACACAATTAATACAGAGCTTATTTTCGCGGATCTTGACGTATTGGAAAAAAGAATCTCGAAAACGGAAAAGGCGGCGAAAGCCGATAAAAGCCTTAAAAAAGAGCTTGATATTCTTATAAAAATAAAAGATACTCTGGAAAGCGGAAAAAACGCCAGAACTCTTGAGTTTACAGATCCTGAGGAAGAGGTTTTTGTTCAAAGTCTTACTCTTTTGACATATAAACCTGTTATTTACGCCGCTAATGTTTCCGAGGAAGACTTATCGGATGACGGGGAAAGCAACTCGTATGTACAGAAGGTGAGAGCGTTTGCCAAGGAAGAGGCTTCTGAGATTTTTGTGGTATGCGCTAAAATCGAGGAGGAAATATCGGAGCTCGATTTAGAGGAAAGAAAAATATTTTTAAACGATTTAGGCACGGATAAAAGTGGATTAGACAGATTGATTACCGCTGGATACAGTCTTTTGGGGCTTATAAGCTATCTTACGGCGGGTGTTAAAGAAGTTAGGGCATGGACTATTACTAAAGGTACGAAAGCGCCGGGCGCCGCGGGAAAAATACACAGTGATTTTGAGAAAGGTTTTATTCGGGCCGAAGTTGTTACATACGACGACCTTACTCGTCTTGGAAGTTATAATGCCGCTAAAGAGCAAGGGCTTGTCAGAAGCGAGGGAAAGGAATATGTCGTTAAAGATGGCGACGTTATTTTATTCAGATTTAACGTGTAACAGGCGGCTTATGAGTTGAGTTATTTATAACGATTTTGTTTTGAAATGAGGGATTTTTATGTTTAATACCGTAGGCTCTTATTTGCCTCAAACAAATACAAATTTGTACAGTAATCCGTTTTATAATAACAATAGCCAGAGAACAAATAACGTTTCGGAGGATGGAAATTTAAAATCGGGGCAGGTTGAGAAAACTGAATGCCAGACATGTAAAAACAGAAAGTATGTCGATGGTTCCAATGAGGCTGACGTGTCTTTTAAAACGCCGTCTCATATATCACCGTCTATGTCCGCCTCAGCGGTCGCGTCTCATGAATCAGAGCACGTATCAAACGCTGTCGCTGAAGGTGATAAAAAAGGCAATAAGCTTTTATCAGTGAGCGTTACTCTTGAAACGTCAGTCTGTCCGGAGTGCGGGAGGACTTATGTTTCCGGAGGAAAGACAGAGACGCTTATGTTAAAAGGTTCAGAGGAACAGGATAAACCGGAGAATCCTTATGAGGCGGGAAGAAACCTTGTTATGAGATTTTTAGCTCAGGGGCAGAATATAAATGTTGCCGTATAAGTGTGTTTCAATAAAAAAATAAACAAGCTAAACGGCGGAAGTTTTTTCGCTGTTTAGCTTGTTTATTTTTTTAGTTTGTTGAATATGAGTATATCAGAAACCTAAAATACCAAAAAAATTATAAAAAATAAGTAGGTTTATAAATTTTGATGAACATTTTAAATAGTTGAGTTTTATAAAATTTCAGGCTCTATAAACGGGGATGAGAAATGGATAAACAACCTGCCCCGAAAATTCATTGATTACTTTGTTATCAAATGAGTTATTTAATATTGAATAGATCACAAATAAAGATATTATACCGCCGTTTGTTGTTATGTCAGGCTGGCTATTGGGATTTACATCAATAGAAATTTTACTTTTTTCAGTAATAATTTGATTATGCACATTATTGACAGCCTCAAGATAAAGAGAAAACGAACGTTTCTTTTTTTATTAATATTTTTCAAATTCAGGTATTCTTCTCTAATACGATTCCAACCGTTATCCTCATGGCGAATATAATTTTCTTTTTCTTTGATGTCAGGATTTATTCTAAAGACAAATTCATATACTTTTTGTTTTTTATTGTTTCTCAAATGATAATAGCTATTATTTTTACCCAAATTTCCATAATAGATAATGGCGAAATCACAGCAATAGCATATTTTATTATTTTTTTTGTCAACAACCTTTATTGTAATAGCAGATGTTGAGTCCTTTGGAGGCTGATATTTCGTTACGCTTAAAGCGGTTTTAAAAGCATCTATAAAATTTTGTTTATAATCCATAAAACACAGATAAAAAATAGAGTTTTATTTGTTAACAATTTGTGTCTATAACGCTTTCATTTATTGAATAGCCATTAAAAGAATTGCTGCCGTAAATATTAGGCAGAGGGGGCTCTTTTTTGACAGGCTCAGAGGATGGCTCATTTGATGGAGATTTTTCTGTTGACTTTTCTTCTTTCTCTAATTCATCGGCTGTTTTTTCTTCTTCCGACAAGGTTCCAAAGATTTTTTCCTCTGTTTTTTCTTCCTCGCTTTTTTCGCTTTCCACTTTCTTGGCTTCCTCAATTTCTTTTTCTCTATATTCTTTTACTTCTCTATTTATATCGGAAGTTTTTTTCTCAATTTCGTACTCAAGTTTGCTTGACGCAAGAGCGCTTTCATACAGTTCGTCGGCTTTATCGCCTATTATGCCTCTTTTTGTGTCATTTTCCATTTCAAGTTCAATTCGTACTGTATCTCGTTCTTTTTCGGCTTTCGTAATTCTATTTTGCTGAATACTGTTAAAATTAAACGCCACTTTTGAAAAAGTATCAATAAAACGCTGAGTTTTTGTGTCTCCGTTTATGTTTTCTTCTTTCTCCTTAGTTTTTTCGTTTTGTTTTCTTACAAGCTCCTCGGCTTCTTGTTTTTGTTTTTCCATTATAGCTTGATTAAGTTGGTTTTCAAGCTCTTTAAGCTGGTCTTGTAGGATTTCCAGTTTAATTTTTTTTAAATTTTCGGGGATTGAATCGTCTGCTTTTACCTCTTGAATCTGTTTCTTTTTATCCTCTATCAGTTTTTTGGAGTTTTCTATTAAACCATCGCACGCGCTTTTATTTTTTCCAGAAACAACGGAGATGGTTTTATTATTGTTATTTCGTTGATACATTTGTCTCATAGCCACACTGTTTTGAGATTGATTAATATTTATATTCATTATTTATGCCCCCTTTTTCTTAAATTTATTGACTGTAATATTATATATACAATATATATATCGTCAAAAGTAAAAGAAATATTAATATAATATTAAAGTGTATTTTTTTATGGTTGTAGTCAACAAACTTGAAAAGTAATAAAAAGAAACGATAGAAAAATTATAGTCAATCAACTTGAAAATGTAAAAAAGGAGGCGGAAGGCAGGTAATCCTGCGGACACGCCAAATGACTTCAACATATAGGTTAAGCGGCAAAGAGCGGCTTTGCCGCCAGCGCAACGTCAGCGAAGATAAATTTTCGCCTATTCATAGAAGGTATAACTATTTATATAACTTATTTATTTTTAAGCTTATTGCTTATAATAGTCAGAGGGAGTTTTGGAGGCGCCTTGAAAATTTGTTTACCTTATTTACAATTTAGAGTTGACAATTAAAATATTTTGATTTAAAATGATTGTAAACTAATTATTTCGAGTAAAGTTTACAATTATTTTAAAAAATATTTTATGGAGGTTTTTTATGAGTTCTAATGTTAAAAACATTACGCAAACAGCGATTTTTGTCGCCGTTTTATGTGTAATCAGCCCTTTGAGCATAATTTTGCCGGTGAGTCCTGTTCCTGTTTCTCTGGCTACTTTCGCCGTTTATTTATTTTCCGTTATTCTTGGAATGAGAAAATCTTTTATGGGCCTTATTGTTTACATACTTATAGGGATTGTGGGTTTGCCTGTGTTCTCAAACGGAGGCTCTGGGATGGGTGTTGTTTTAGGGCCTACGGGGGGATACCTTATAGGGTATTTCTTTTGTTCTCTCGGCTCGTCTTTAGGTTATGAGCTTGGGAAAAAATTCTCGGAAAGTATTATTGTGAAAATAGCTGTTCCTATGGCGGGAATGGTTATGGGAACTCTATTTTGCTATATCCTTGGGACTGTTTGGCTTTCTTACCTTAACAAACTTACTTTTGAGGCGGCTTTAGCGGCGGGGGTTATTCCATTTATACCAGGAGACACCGCTAAAATTATTATTGCTTGTATAGTGGCTGTTCCTTTAAGGGAACGACTTAAAGCGGTTGTGTGATTTTAGGTGTTGTATTTTATCAGCGTTCATTTTAAGGCAATACCGTACAATTATAATTTCACAGCTTTGGATGATATTTTCCATTACTGTGTCAAAGTCTCTTAACATAGGCTCCGACTATGTTTGCTAGCCTTTTCCTTGTACTGAAAAATATCATCTCAAATCTGCTTTATTGAATTATGCGGTATTGCCTTAAATCTAAAATACATACTGTAAGCTAATACTGTTATTTAATAATTTATAGAATTTATGGAGGTTTTTATGAGTTCAAATGTTAAAAATATTACCCAGACGGCAATTTTCGTGGCTGTTTTATGCGTAATCAGCCCATTTTCTCTGACTTTGCCTGTAAGTCCCGTTCCTATTTCTCTGGCTACTTTCGCTGTTTACATATTTTCCACAATTCTTGGAACGAAAAAGTCTCTTATTGGACTTGTTGTTTATATGCTTATAGGAATTGTCGGCCTGCCTGTGTTTTCTAAAGGTGGGTCCGGTATCGGGGTTATTTTGGGGCCTACGGGAGGGTATCTTGTGGGATATTTCTTTTGCGCGTTAGGTTCGTCTTTAGGTTATGAAGCAGGTGAGAGAATTTCCAGTGACAGAATAGTGAGGGTTATTATCTTAGCCTTGGGAATGGTTATGGGAACGGTTATTTGTTATCTGTTTGGAACAGTGTGGCTTTCTTATTTAAACAAGCTTAATTTTGAGGCGGCGTTCGCCGCTGGGGTTATTCCATTTATACCCGGATGTGTTATTAAAATTGTTATATCCGTTATATTGGCTGTTCCTTTAAAGAACAGGCTTAAATTATTTATGTAGTTTTTTCTAAGTATGTTGTTATAGTCAACAAATTTGAGAAGCAATAGAAGGAGACGAAAGAAAGATTATTTTCACAAGGCAACGTAGGGAAAGCGCGTGGTCTAAAGCGTACGCTGATTGACGGCGGTAAATGGAAAAAGGATTTTGTTTGACAAACTTGTTTGTTTTTAAGTTTGTTGGCTATAATATTATGGACAATGAACATGTTTATTTTTAAATTAATTGTCCGTGGTTTTAACCTTTTAGCGCTTCTCGGAATTTTTGGTGAAAAACGATAAAATAACTCCATAATATATTAAATTTTATTAAAGCTTGCGTATTAATCCTTTTACTATTTTTTTATAATAAAAAATAAAACTATAAGTTGTCAAAGAAAGAAAAATATTTTACTCAAAATCCCTTAAATAGACCTATAATTTAAGGGATTTTGAGTAAAATATTTTTCTTTTTAAGTTAAGCCTATGTAACCGCTGATTGAGTGTAGCCGCTATTTGTGTAGGGAGGTCAACAAATATATAGCATAGGAACCGCCTCATAATTCTATAAAATAGTGTTGGGTGATATTTTTTGTCATTTCGTGAAAATTTCTTAACGTAGGCCCTAAATATATTTACGAGGCAAAGACAAACGAGGACGGAACATCCTCACAAGCTTTTTTACTTGCGATAAAAGTATATCGTCTCAAATCTGTTTTATAGAATTAGGGGGTGTTTTCTATAATTAAAAAACACTCTTTATTAGATTTGTTAATAATATCTATTGTGTATTTTATTTAATTATGGTAAAATCATTTAAGGAAACGCCGAATTGTTTAATAAATTTAATGGACTTAAAAACGCGAAAATTATTCGGCGTATAAATTTAATATTAAAAATAACTCTTGTTTTTGTATTAGGAGAATATTATGGAAAATCTTCAAAAGGATAATGTTATAAAAGAGAAGAAAAACCGTTATTTTTTTAGTATGATGTTTTTCGTTTTGCTTGTGACGGCGACGTTTTATCTTCTTCTTAAAGACTGTGATTTTGATAATATCATAAGCGCTGTGAAAGGAGCAGAGTACAAATATTTAATTTTATCTGTAATTATGGCTGTGATATATATAGCGGGAGAGGGTCAGTGCCTTAATATTATAATAAAGTCTTTAAGGGGTAAGACCAATAGATTTTTGTGTTTTATATATGGGTGTATAGATTTTTATTTTTGCGCCGTTACGCCTTCTGCTACGGGAGGGCAGCCGGTTGCGGCTTATTATATGTCTAAAGACGGGGTTTCCGTGGCGACATCTACAATAGCTTTGCTTTTGAATACGATACAATATAAAATGGTTCTCATAGTTCTTGGAATTACAGCTATGATTTTTAAGTTTAGTATTTTACTTGATAATTTTTGGTTTACTTTTATGTTTGTTTTTGGTATAGTAGCCAATATTATAACCATAATTGTGTGTTTGGCGGCGATTTTCTCAAAATCTCTGCTTGACAAAGTGGTTTATAAGGTTATAAACGGTTTAGTTAGGATAAAACTTATAAGAAACAGAAGAAAAGTAGTCACAAAATACGAATATCAATTTAAAGACTATGAGAAAAGCGCTGAGTATATAAAAAATAATCCTATGGTAAATGTAAAAGTATTCCTTGTTTGTCTCGCGCAAAGAGTAGCTTTGTTTTCTATAGCTTATTTTATTTATAAAAGTTTCGGAATAGATGGTGACGTGACGTTTATTGATTTGCTCGCTATTCAGGTGGCGGTTGCCATGGCTGTGGATTCTTTGCCGCTGCCGGGCGGAGTAGGCGCGGCTGAGGCGTTTACGGTTCAGCTTTTTACTATGGTATACGGTTCAGATTTAGTGGCTACGGCAACTTTACTTACAAGAGGCATAAGTTATTATTTTTGCGTTTTAGTAAGCGGTATTTTCTTTATCATAAACCATATAAGGCATAGTGTTAGAGTTTAAAGCTCACAAATTTAGAAAATATTTTACGGACGGCTGTGCCGAGTAAATTTAAATGAAAAATTAAATTGTTTTATAATTATGTTAAGATGGACGCGAAGCGATTTCTGAAAGGGGAGTTACAAATGATAGGTTTTTATAATTACACGGTTATTCTCACATATATAAGTCTGGCGGCTTCTGTTACGGGAATTTTTATATGCGTGAACGGGGCTTGCGGAGGGAATATACCTTGTTCTCTTTGGGGGATTTTGTGTCTTATGATTTCCGGTGTTTGCGATATGTTTGACGGAAAGGTAGCTAGGTCTATGAAAAACCGTACGGAGGCACAGAAAAAATTTGGGATACAAATAGACTCTCTGGCTGACATTGTTGCGTTTGGTGTTTTACCAGCTGCTATAGGATACAGTGTTTTACTTGAGGCGGGAGATGTGGCGAAAAGCGGATGGGCGTTTTTGTTTTTCCCTTTGTTTATATTTTTTGTTCTCGCCGCTTTAATACGTCTCGCTTATTTTAACGTTATGGAAGAGGAAAGACAAAGTAAAACCTCTGAGACCAGAAAGGAGTATGAGGGTCTTCCGGTTACAAATACGGCTCTAATTATGCCATTTATTTATATTTTTAAATTTAGAATAGGCGACGAGTATTTCTATATAGTTTATTCAGTTGTGCTGTTTCTTGTAGCTTGCGCTTTTATTATTAAGTTTAGAGTCAAAAAAGTCGGAATGAAAACGATGCTTTTGTTTTTGCTTGTAGGTGTTATTGAGTTCGCTTTTATTTGCTTTGAGGCTATGAACTGATAGTTTAATGGCTGCTGCGGTTAAAATATGGCAGAGGTTATTTAAAATTTGAGGAGTTTTTTTATGCGTGATAATTTTGAGTTTGAGGTTAGAAACAGAGAGGGAGAGATTATCGAGGGCTGTATTAAACAGGATACGTCTCTTAATTTTTTATACGGCTCTTTTTACGGCAGAATTATACTTAAACTTTTTACGAGACCCTTTGTGTCAAAAATTGTCGGGTCTTATATGAACAGCAGGCGTTCACGGAAAATGATTGACGGTTTTGTGGCCAAGCAAAACATTGATATGAGCCAGTTTGAGGACAGGGAATTTAATTCTTATAATGACTTTTTTACGAGAAAAGTTAAAGAGGGAAAGAGACCGATTGATTTTGATAAAAATAATTTTATAAGCCCATGTGACTCTAAAATGTCAGCTTATAAAATTAATGACGATAGTGTTTTTGAGATTAAAGATTCTTTTTACTCTGTTTCTGATATTTTAGGGGGGAATCCTAAAGCTTCGGAATTTTTGGGCGGATGGTGCGTCATTTTTCGTCTCGCGGTAGACGATTATCACAGATATTGTTATTTTGACGACGGCTCTAAGGGAGAAAACACTTTTATTAAAGGAGAACTTCATACAGTTAAGCCTATCGCTCTTAACCGCTACAACATATATAAAAGAAACAGCAGGGAATATACTTTTTTACAAACCGAGAATTTTGGCGAGGCGGCTCAAATTGAGGTTGGCGCCATGATGGTGGGCAAAATTAAAAATTTTCATGGAAAACATGAGTTTAAACGTGGTGAGGAAAAAGGCATGTTTGAGTTTGGCGGGTCAACCATTATACTGCTTCTTAAAAAAGACTCTGTTTTAATTGATTCTGATATTGTTAAAAATACTGAAAACGGCATTGAGACCGCTGTTAAAATGGGTGAGAAAATAGGAGTGAGAATTAATAAGTAATCATCAGACTTTTATAGTGGAACAATAAAAGAATGAACAAGGGAAATCTAATAAACATGATGTATTAAGCGGTTTTATATTGGTTATCGCTAATTGCTACAGAGAGCGTTTGAAAGCTCTGTATGTATTGTTAAAATTGTATATCCACAAAAATTATTTAAAAAGCTTACTTTGCTTTATAAAATGAAAATATCCTGAAAATTATCAAAAATAAAACAAACATGTTTCAAGTTTGTTTTACTTTTTTATGATTTTTCTATATATTTTAGTTTTCGGACAGGCTCTAAAATTGTAAATATATTTTTTGCAAACAATATAAAAATTTTTATGT
Organism: uncultured Clostridia bacterium; assembly: GCA_910579745.1. GTDB lineage: Bacteria > Bacillota > Clostridia > Lachnospirales > CAG-274 > MGBC114079. The sequence goes on from CAJTVH010000006.1 coordinate 29,295, forward strand.
TTTACGGAGGTATTCACGCTTATGAAAAAAAATATTTTATGTAAAAAAGGCGCCGCTTTGACATTGGCTTTAGTTATCGCTATGGGGGCAAGCTTTTCTGTTCTAGCAGGGGATGTCAGTGAGTATTCAGAAAATATTCGGATTGCTTCGGAAAGCGCGGCGGAGAATGAAAAGGAGAAAAGTGATGAGGCGATAAATTCTAAGCTGTTTAATTTCACAAGTGAGAGAGAAGATGGCTTTGTGGGAGTATTTACAAATCAAAAAGGGGAAGCTCCCGTTTTTTCCGATGAAAAGGGTTATGGGTTTGTTTCGGAGACATGCGCCATGCCATCGAGAAAAGTTGACATTTCTGACATTTTCTCAAAAGACGACGGTTTTTATATAAATGAGAAAGATGAAAGCCGTTTTGTCATGGTAAATGGCAAGGGTGAGGAAATTGAGCAAAGCAAATGTACGACCTATGATTTCGGCGGTATGGTTTTTCGAGTGGCTGTTCCGAGAGGCGCTTATAAAATTGAGGTTGAGACGACAGGGGGAGCGGATATAACGTCTATGTCCGTTTCAGGTATGCAGACGACAAGAATAGAAACAAATAAATTTTGGGACGCGGCGAAGCTTGTTCCAGTTAAAAATGTGGCTGAATGGGACGGCAATGTGTGGTCATTTAATTTTGTGACGGGTCTTCCGTTTATTGATATTGAGATTGAGCCGAAAGTGGCGAATAAGGATGTTGGGGTGAAATATATTAAAGTTACTCCCATTCCGGTTAAGGAAAAAGGCGATGAGAACACGACAGTTTTTACTCTCGGTGATTCCACGGTTAAGAGCTACATTTTTGAGGAAGCTCCTATGTGTGGATGGGGACAGGTTTTTGACAGATTATTTGATTTAGACAAGGTAAACGTGATAAATTACTCAATGGGCGGGCGCTCAATGAAAAGTATGTATCAAGAGGGACGATTTAACGATATACTTCTTAATGGCAAAAAAGGCGACTATATACTTATTCAGTCAGGGCACAACGATGAGAGAAAGGGTACGGACCCAGGTACGGGAGACGGAGAGAACGCTAGATTCGGCGGAGGTTCCACGGAGGAGATGTACAAAAAATATATAACGGATTATTATATACCAGCCGTAAAATCAAGAGGTATGGTACCGATTCTTGTTACTCCTATGACAAGAGCGGATGGGAAACCGTCTCCGAGTCACGTTTACAAAAATTCTTTCACTACGAGAAAATTCCCCGATGTTATGAGGGAAACCGCCAAGGAAATAGGAGTTACTCTTGTAGACCTTAACTCAAGAAGTGTAGACTATTTGAATGAAATCGGCATTTCTGGGGCGACGGCTATTGTTTTATCTCTTGAGGCGGGAGAAACGCCGGGAAAAACCAACAGCGGAAGCTACGCCAACGGAAATCCCAATCTTAAAGTAGACGGCACACATTTTAAAGAGGCTCTCGCCAAGCAATACGCCAGAATGATTGTCGAGGAGATTTATAAAGCGGGAGAAAACGGCGACGTGGACGCTAAGGTTTTTGCCGATGAATTTTTAAAAGCTGATGTTATAGACGCTATTAAGAATAATGACTGGAGCGTGGTTTATCCGGAAGTGTGTGACGATACGGTTTCAGGTATAGGCGCGTATTACAGAAATCAGATTGAGAAAATGGTTCAGCTTGGGGTTATGAGTAAAGATAAAAACGGAAAATTTAACCCTCTTGACGATATGTATGCTGAGGAATATATAAACGCTATATCAAAGCTTTGGAATATCGATGAAAAACAGATAAAGGGATATAAAAATATGCCCCTAACGAGAGAGGTTATGGCATCGGTTTTATATGACGCTTATAATCTTAAATTTAAAGAAAAACCGGTTTATATGACTAATTATAACGGTACAGCGCTTTCGCCCGATGATCCTAATTATGATCCGAATCTTGTTGGGGAGGAAGCCCAGTATTATCCTTTGGCGGGCTTTGGGACTCTTATAGATTCCGATAAAATTTCCCCGCGGTATGCCGAAAAGGTAAAAGAGGCGTATAATCTTGGTCTTATACGTTCAGAATGGGAGATTGAGAGGGGTACTATGAAAAACGGCGTTAAACTTTCCCCAAAACAGGTTGTCTCAAGAGCGAAAGCCGCCAAAAGCTTATATTTCGCGTGGGTGTTGTCTAAGCCTATATCGGATGAGACGGATTGGCTGTTAGATAAGGAAGAGATAGCGGAATAAGGCACACGGGATCTTACTTATTATAAGTTTGTAAGTTTTTGCAAGTATCTCGGTTTTTGGAAATATATAATTATAGCGAACCAATAAAAGAATGAGTAAGCAAACTTTAATAAACTTAATATAACAATGAGTTTTTTATTGGTTCGCGTTGAAAATTTTGTGAATTGCCATAATATATAAAAGGAGTTAAAAAAATGGGAAAATTAAATATTGTCGGTCTGGGTTATATAGGACTTCCCACAGGGCTTATGTTTGCCGCCAACGGGATTGAGGTTGTTGGAACCGACCTTAACAAGGAGCTTGTGAAAACGCTCCAGAACAAAAAGCTTACTTTTGAGGAAAACGGACTTCAGGAGCTTTTTGAGAAAGCTCTTGATGAGGGAATTACTTTTTCAGACTCTCTTATAAAAACAGACAGATATATTATTACCGTTCCTACGCCATATATCAAGGAGAATAAGAAAATCGAGGCTAAGTATGTTATCGCCGCTGTCTCTCAGGTTTTGGACGTTTGTGAGAGGGGAGCTATCGTTGTTATTGAGTCAACAATATCTCCGGGAACTATTGACAAATTTGTAAGGCCTATTGTTGAGGAAAAGGGATTTATTATCGGAAAAGACATTCATCTGGCCCATGCTCCTGAAAGAATTATTCCGGGGAATATGGTCTTTGAGCTTAAAAACAATTCTCGCACTATTGGAGCTGATTCTCCGGAAATAGCAGAAAAAATAAAGAGCTGGTATAAATCTTTCTGTGACGGGGATATTGTGACTACCAATATAAAAACGGCGGAAATGAGCAAGGTTGTCGAGAATACTTTTAGAGACATTAACATAGCTTTCGCTAATGAGCTGGCTAAAATTTGTGACCGAGAGGGAATGAACGTATACGAGCTTATAAAAATAGCGAATAAACACCCGAGAGTTAATATTTTGCAACCGGGGCCCGGTGTGGGAGGACATTGCATTTCTGTTGACCCATGGTTTTTAGTCGGGGATTATCCTGATATTGTGGATATAATTCTCGCGGCGAGACACGTAAACGATGGTATGCCCGATTATGTTATTGGAAAAATGGGCAAAATTATGAGAGAAAACGGAATTGACGATTTAAGCGAGGTCGGTCTTTATGGTCTGACTTATAAGGAAAATGTAGATGACCTAAGAGAGAGCCCGACTTTACAAATGCTTGAGAGATTTAAAAAATACTTTGTCAAAGGCGTGAACGTATACGACCCGATGGTTAAGGAAAATAAGGTTTTGGGACAAACTCAGGATTTTGGCGAGTTTATTGAGAAATCAAAGCTTATTGTGGTGCTTGTGGGGCATCAGCATCTTAAAGATAATTTAGATATTTTAAAAAGTAAAATTGTCCTTGACACAAGGAACATTATTGAGACGGCGGGAAAACTTTATAAGCTATAATTTAAACTTTATATAAGTTTTCTTAAAAAACGTTTTTTAGAGTATGTCTGAAAACTAAAATATGTGATTATAAAAATGATATTAGGGTTTTGGTTAAATATAAGAGGTAAAGAGAATGAAATCCATTTGTGGAATTAATTGTACGAAATGTGAGTTAAGTGATACATGCGATGGGTGTTCGGAAACAAATGGTCAACCTTTTGGGGCGGAATGTATAGTGGCTTTAAACTGTCGAAAGGGAGAGACTGCACTACGTGAATTGAAAGAAAAGCTGATCGATGAGTTTAATGAGCTTAGTATTAAAGATATGGATAGGGTGACAGACCTTAACGCTCTTAAAGGCTCTTTTATTAACATTGAATACGTTTTGCCAACCGGACAGGCTGTAAAGTTTTGGGATGACAACAAAATTTATTTGGGAAATCAGCTTCATAAAAAAGACAGCGAAAGACACTATGGAATTGTCGCTGACGAAAAATACCTCATGGTATCCGAATACAGCGAGTATGGTTTTAACGCTGAAATTGTAGTGTTTAAGCGTTGGAATTAAACACGGTTTCAAATTTGTTATTTATGGATTATCTTAAAACTAAAATCTTTAAAAAATCATAAGACCTGTTTGATAACATAAGTAATGACGCTTGATAAAAGATTTTTAAAGCGACTTTAAATAGAGGTTATCGAACAGGTCTATAAAAAAGTAAAACAAACTTTATATGTGGTTATTATAAAAAGTTTTTAGACAAGGCTGTGGAATATTTTTTTGAAAATAAGGATTTGTTTGGAGGTGTTTTATGAGATATTTAGAGGATTTAAGGGAGGGAGACGCTCTTGTCGGGCATTATTTATGCAAGCAGAAACAAACTCTTAAATCAAGAGCGGGGAAGAATTATTTATCTTTAAAGTTACAGGACAAAACGGGGACTATTGACGGAAAGGTATGGGAACTTAATCACCAAATACAAAATTTTGAGGAGGGTGATTTTATTAAAATAGATTCCCTTGTGCTGACATATCAAAACGAGCTGCAGCTTAACATAAAAAAAATAAGAAGAAGCCAGGAGGGGGAATATAATCCCGCGGATTATATTCCGTGTACAGAAAAAGATATTTCCCTTTTGTATAATCAATTTACGGATTACATAAAAACAATTTCAAATGTACATATAAGGGATTTACTTGAGAATATCTTTGTTAAAAACAGCGATATCGCGGAGAAGTTTAAGCAACATTCCGCCGCGAGGGCTATGCACCATAATTATATGGGCGGACTTTTAGAACATTCTCTTTCTGTTGTTCAAATATGTGATTTTATGGCACCCAGATGTAAATATATAAACAGGGATATTTTAATCGCTTCCGCTATGCTTCATGATATAGGAAAATTATGGGAGTTGTCGTCATTTCCAGAAAACGATTATACTGACGAGGGGCAACTTATTGGGCATATTGTTATTGGAACAGAGTTTATATCATCAGAAATGGCGAAAATTACTGATTTTCCCGAAACTCTTAAAATACTTTTGAAGCATTGTATTATTGGTCATCACGGAGAATATGAATTTGGTTCGCCTCAGCTTCCCAAGACTATCGAGGCTTTTATTCTTCATTGCGCTGATAACACAGACGCTAAAATTAAAATGTTTGAGGACGCTTTACAAAAAAATAATACTCAGGGACACTGGGCTGGGTATCAGAAACCGCTTTTACGAAATGTCAGGGACTCGGAGTTTTAAATGATTAGCGATTGTTTGAGGAAAGAAGACTGATAGTTTTGGCAAATGTGAAAAAGAAAATATCGGCGAGTGAAATTAATAAATTTTGTTACTGTAACTATCAGTGGTATTATGAAAAAATTTACGGCTCCGCCGAGATAAGGCGATTAAACTATGAATATTGTGAAAAAAACGGATTTAAAGGCGGCACGAACAAAAATTTTAAAAAAGGGACGAAGTTCCATAACAGCTATGTTTTTAAGTATAAAGTAAAGCGTTTTTTTAAGTTTATTTTATTTTTATTTATTTTTGTTTTACTTGCCGCCGCGGTTTATTTTATAAATTATTATAAAATTTTTGATTTGGATGGTTTTTTATGATTTTTTACTTTATCGGCGGTTTTACGTTTTTAGTTTTATTTTTTGGAGTTAAAAATTTTTTTAGTGTGGATATAAAAAAAACAAAGCCAATTTTACATCCTTTTGGATATAAAATTATTTATACTGATCAAAAAATCAGACGGGAAAACAACGTTGTTAAATCAAGGCTTTTAAAATCCGAGAAATTCGGATTACAGGGAAAGCCTGATTTTATATATAAAAATATTTTTGGAAAGATTATTCCTGTTGAGCTTAAAAGCGGTAAAATAAAAGACGGTAATTTACCTCATATCGGAGATATGATGCAGCTTGCCACTTATTTTATAATTATTGAGGAAGTTTATGGGAAAAAACCAAGGTTTGGAAATTTAATTTATAAAGATTATATGTTTAAAATTAAAAACACAAAAGGTATTAGAAAAGAAGTTATTAAAACTGTCGATAGAATGAATGATATGCTTAACTCGGGAAAAGGAGAGGCAAGCTGTGAATTTGTTAAATGCAGGTATTGCCTTTGCAAAGGAGTATGTGAGTTTTACATAAAGGAGTGACATTTATGCCGAATGAGAAAAAACAAAAAGGTGAAAAAAATGTTAAACCTATTGAGTATAATGTCTCAAAACTTGAAAAAGTGTTAAAAATGAGTGATGAGGAAACTATAGCTAAGGCTATCAGAGATTTATTATTAAGGGACAAGGAAAATGGAGATTATTAAAAATAAAGAGTATGTTATTGAAATTTATGATATTGGCGAAGACGGGGAGGGAATAGGGAGAATAGAGGATTTTGTTGTTTTTGTTGACAAAGCTTTGCCGGGGGAAAAGGTTTTGATAAAACTTATCAAGGTTAAAAAATCTTATGGATACGGAAAACTTTTGAGTGTTTTAGATAAGTCACCGTTTCGTACCAAGCCTGTCTGCGAGGTTTTTAAAAGATGCGGCGGCTGTTCTTTACAGCATCTTGAATATTCTGAGCAACTTAAATTTAAAACGAAAAAAGTTAAAGACAGTCTTGAGAGAATAGGCGGATTTTCAGGTATTGAGGTTTTGGATACTATAGGAATGGAAAAACCCTATAACTATAGAAATAAAGCGCAGTTTCCCGTCGGAATCTCTAAAGACGGGTTATCTTTTGGGTTTTACGCTCCAAGAAGCCATAATATTATTAATATCTCAAAATGTTTTATTCAGAATGAGATTAATGAGAAAATTATTTCCGCTGTTAAAGGATTTATGCTTAAATACAATATACCGCCATATGATGAACAGCTTCACGAGGGAGTTATACGTCACATTGTGACAAGGACGGCTGTTTTTACAAAAGAAATTATGGTATGTATAGTTATAAAAGGAAAAACGCTTCCTAAATCAGATTTTCTTGTTGAGGAACTTTTAAAAATAAAGGGCGTTACCTCTATCCTTTTAAATTATAACAACGCTAAAACCAATGTTATTATGGGAAACAAAATTGATACGCTTTATGGGAAAGCTTTTATTGAGGATTATATAGGAGAGTTTAAGTTTGAGATTTCTCCCTTTTCGTTTTTTCAGGTTAATCCTGTACAGACTCAAATACTTTATCGTACCGCTTTTGATTTTGCCGGACTTACGGGAACGGAAACAGTTATTGACGCTTACTGCGGTATTGGCACGATTTCCCTTTTTGTGTCGAGGAAAGCAAAAAAAGTTATTGGTGTTGAGGTTGTTTCAGAGGCGGTCTCAGACGCTAGACGCAACGCTTTGATTAACGGGGTTTCTAATGTTGAATTTATTATCGGAAAAGCGGAAGAGGTTATTCCCGATTTATGGGAGAGTCATGGTGTTAAGCCAGATGTTATCTTTCTTGACCCGCCGAGAAAAGGCTGTGACGCGCGACTTATTGATACGCTTTTGAGGTCTTCTACATCTAAAATTGTTTATGTGTCTTGTAATCCCTCAACATTGGCGAGGGACTTGAGACTGCTTTCGGACAAATACTCGGTGGTTAGGGTTCAGCCTGTCGATATGTTTTGTATGACGGCGCACGTGGAGACAATATGTTTACTTAGCCGAAAAGGAATGTAAATAATAACTATTTTTTAAGAGAGGAAAAAATTGCTTTTCTTTTTAAGAGATGATAAAATAAAAAAAGGTATTGACTTTTTTTGTTTTGTGTGATAATATAAATTATATTTATTTTAAACACAGTGATGAGGAATAGTAAGTTTTTGATGATTTTAAGAGAACCGCTGGGTGGTGTGAAGCGGTAATCGTAGAAAACTGAACTCGCCTTTGAGTGGCGCGCTGAAACTTTTTAGTAGGCGGCGACGGAAGTCTACCGTTATTTTGACAGGGCATCGGATTTTTACCTGTGCTTTATGAGGGCATTCATTTTATGAGTGAAGTAGAGTGGTACCGCGTGAGGATTATACCTTTCGTCTCTTGTTTTGAGATGAAAGGTTTTTTTATATGCGCAGGGTTCCAGCTAAAGATTATATATTGGACGAATTTCAATTGTCTGATATATATAGTTGGTAAACTTAGAAACAGATAAGTTTGGCTGATTAAAATTATTTTCGACGTTTTATTGTTGTTTGGCATAGGCTATAGACTATGCCTTCGGCGGTAGGTGAAAATATTTTTATTTTTGTCTCTTTTTGATTTTTTCAAGTTTATTGATTCTAAAAACGAAATTAATTTTTTATTATAAATATAGGAGGATTGTTTATATGATGAATTTTAAAAAATACAGACCATATCCAGCTATGAATATGCCGGAAAGAAAATGGCCGTCAAATACTATTGTAAAAGCGCCTGTATGGTGCAGTGTAGATCTTAGGGACGGTAATCAGGCTCTTGAGAAGCCGATGAATCTTGATCAAAAAATTAAATTTTTTAAGTTTCTCACTGAAATAGGATTTAAGGAGATAGAAGTTGGTTTTCCCGCCGCCAGTGACACAGAGTATGTTTTTACCCGTACGCTGATTGAGGAAAATCTTATTCCAGACGATGTGACTATTCAAGTGCTTACACAAAGCAGGGAGCATATTATTAAAAAAACTTTTGAGGCTTTAAAAGGCGTTAATAAAGCGGTTGTACATCTGTATAACTCAACGTCAACTTTACAGAGAGACGTTGTTTTCAATAAAGGAAAAAAAGAAATTACGGAGCTCGCTGTTTTTGGAGCCAAAATGATTGACGAGCTCGCTGAGGAATACGGAAAAGAGCATTTTCTCTTTGAATATTCTCCTGAGAGTTTTACAGGTACGGAAATGGACTATGCCGCGGAAATATGCAACGCTGTTTTAGATGTTTGGAAACCAACTTCAGACAGAAAAGTCATTATTAATTTACCTTCTACCGTGGAAATGGCGACTCCAAATGTTTACGCGGATCAGATTGAGTATATGTGCGGCCATCTTAAATACCGTGAGAATGTTTTAGTGAGTCTTCATGCCCATAATGACAGGGGAACCGCTATCGCGTCGACTGAGCTTGGAATGCTTGCGGGGGCGGACAGGGTTGAGGGAACCCTTTTTGGAAATGGAGAGAGAACGGGAAACGCTGATATTTTAAATATAGCTCTTAATCTTTTTTCTCAAGGGATTGACCCAGAGCTTGATTTTACCCATATTAATAAAGCTATTGAAATTTATGAGGAATCAACGGGTATCGCGGTGCATCCGAGACATCCTTACGCGGGGGATTTGGTTTATACGGCTTTTTCAGGCTCTCACCAAGACGCTATAAAAAAAGGTATGGCTAAAATGAGCGAACATCCGGAGCGATGGGAAGTTCCTTATCTTCCTATTGATCCAGCGGACGTTGGCAGAAGTTACGACCCTATTATAAGAATTAACAGTCAGTCGGGAAAGGGCGGTATAGCTTATATTCTTGAGCACAATTACGGATTGATTGTTCCTAAAAGTATGCAGCAGGAATTTAGTCTTATTGTAACTAAAGTCTCCGACGCTGAAAACAGAGAGCTCTCTCCAGAGGAAATTTACGCGTTATTTATGGATAATTATAAAGATATTAAAAAACCTGTCGAGGTTGTTTATTATAATGAGAGTACACAGGGAAAAACCGTTACGGTTACTTCCGATGTTGTTATCGATGGGAAATCTAAACAGATTGTTGAGAGCGGCAACGGTATTTTAGACGCTTTTTGTAAAAGTCTGCAAAAGGAACTTGGTATCAAATTTGATGTGGTAAATTACAGCGAGCATTCTCTCTCATTTGGAAATAAGTCGAGAGCGATTACTTATATTCAAATTTATGACAAAGATCATAATTCTTATTTTGGGGCTGGAACAAGCAGCAATATAAGCAAGTCGTCTTTGAGGGCTGTTGTCAGTGCCGTAAATAAAATGAGAAAAGGGTAAATTGGGAAAACGCTAATTAATAATTAACTCAAAGCTTTTAAATTTAAATGATTGTGTCAAAGCTACGGTTGTTTATAGTTTTGACACAGTCTTTTTACTTTTTATAACTTTTTGTGGATATTTTAGTTTTCAGATACGCTCTAAACCGGTTTCATTTTATTTTTTACAGTTTGTGGATATTTTAGCTTTATAAAGCGGTACAAATTTTTTGTATAATTGATATTTTACACAATTTTAACAATATTCGCAGAGTTTTCAGATACGCTATAGTTATTTATAATTTTTATTGTGATATAGCTTTATAATTTAGTCAATACAGAATCGGGAGGCGTGTTAAAATGAAAGATAAATTGACACGGTATACTTTGCGGATTTCACAAATATTGCTTGATAAAATTAAGCTATATCGCCGAATATGAGGGTAGGACTAAAAATTGTGAAATAGGACAGCTTATAAAAAAAGAAAATCGCTGAACTTTAGAAAGATAACGGAAAGATTGAGCTATAAGAATTTTGAGATTATTATGTCAATTTCATAAACATTTTGAGTATAAGAAATATTGAATAAAATGATTTTTCTCTCTATTCTGAAATCGCTGTAATGTTATAAAAAACCGCTTGACATAATATAAATTAATGATATAATAATTGTAAAGCTATGATAAGGACAAGTAGGTTAATTGACGCTATTAACAGTGTATCTGAGATTTTAATCAGCTGAGTAAGTCACCGTTTTTAAGCGGAGGCATTTGCTCTTATATTCAGTTATGGCACAAGCTTACACTGAGTATAAAGGTTGTTATGTGAGTATTTTTATGAAATAAAAATATGGAGAGTTTTTGATTGATTTTTAGATACGCTTTCAGAGAGAAACGTGGCGGCGTGCCGTCGGCTGGAAACGTTTTATGCGCGCTTTTAATTGAAACCACCTTTGAGCGACTTTAATAGAGTACGTTTTGTCCGCGTTAAAGACTTTTGAGGGCCTTTTGGCTGAATTTGGGTGGAACCACGAATTTTTCGTCCCTTTTTCCTTTGTGGAATCAGGGACTTTTTTACGCTTAAAAGCGGGAGAGAGGGTAAAGTATCCGTTTTCCGCTAAATCTTTTTAATTTTGGAGGTAATTTTAATGATTAATGTTAAACTAAAAGACGGAACATCTAAGCAATATGAAAAAGGAACGACAGTTATTGACATAGCGAGAGACATTAGCGAAGGTCTCGCCAGAAATATTTGTGCCGGACTTTTAAACGGCGACGTTGTGGATATTAGAACGCCTATTTTGGAGGATTGTGAGCTTAACATACTCACTTTTGACAGCCCTGAGGGGAAGAGGGCTTTTCGTCACACAGCGTCACATATTCTCGCTCAGGCGGTTAAACGTCTATATCCTCAGACTAAGCTCGCCATAGGGCCGTCAACGGACGACGGATTTTATTATGATTTTGACAGAGAGCCTTTTACTCTTGATGAGCTGGAAGAAATAGAGAAAGAAATGAAAAAAGTTGTTAAGGAAAACATTAAAATTGAGAGATTTGAGCTTCCGAGAGACGAGGCTGTTAAATTTATGGAAGAGGCGGGCGAAACTTATAAAGTTGAGCTTATAAACGATTTACCGGAAGACGCCGTTATTTCTTTCTATAAACAAGGGGATTTTACCGACCTCTGCGCGGGGCCTCATCTTACGTCTACAAAGGCGGTTAAAGCGTTTAAGCTTACTTCAGTCGCCGGAGCTTACTGGAGAGGCAACGAGAAAAATAAAATGCTCACAAGAATTTACGGTACGGCGTTTACTAAGAGCGAGGACCTCAAATTATATCTTGAGAGAATTGAGGAGGCTAAAAAGCGAGACCACAGAAAAATCGGAAAAGAGTTAGGGCTATTTACTTTTATGGATGAGGGTCCGGGGTTTCCGTTTTTCCTCCCAAAAGGTGTTGTTCTTAAAAACACTCTTATTAATTTCTGGAGAGAAATTCATGAAAAAGAGGGGTATGTGGAGATTTCAACTCCTATGATACTTAACAGGCAGTTATGGGAAACATCAGGACACTGGGGGCACTATAAAAACAATATGTATACTACTGTTATTGATGACGATGATTTCGCGATTAAACCTATGAATTGTCCGGGCGGTCTTTTGGTTTACAAATCAACTCAGCATTCTTACAGGGATTTACCAGTGAGGATGGGAGAGCTCGGAGTTGTTCACCGTTGTGAGAAGTCGGGACAGCTTCATGGTCTTATGCGAGTTAGATGCTTTACTCAAGACGACGCTCATATTTTTATGACGCCGGAGCAAATTAAGGATGAGATTAAAGGCGTTGTTCGTATTATTGACGAGGTTTACAGTTTATTTGGATTTAAATATCATGTTGAGCTTTCAACAAGACCAGAGGACAGTATGGGAAGCGACGAGGACTGGGAAGTGGCTACAAACGGTCTCAGGGAGGCTCTTGATGACCTTGGCATGACTTATGTTGTAAATGAGGGCGATGGCGCTTTTTATGGACCTAAAATTGATTTCCATCTTGAGGACTGCCTTGGCAGAACATGGCAGTGTGGTACTATACAGCTTGATTTCCAGCTTCCTCTTCGTTTTAATACCGAATATGTGGGCGCCGACAACGAAAAACACAGGCCTATTATGATTCACAGGGTTGTATTTGGTTCTATTGAGAGATTTATTGGTATTCTTACGGAGCATTTCGCCGGAAATTTTCCGACATGGCTTACTCCTGTTCAGGCGGCCGTTCTGCCTATTTCCGAAAAGTTTCACGATTACGCCGAAAAAGTCGTTGAAACTCTTAAAGACAGCGGTATAAGAGTTCAAGCTGATTACAGGGCGGAAAAAATAGGTTATAAAATAAGAGAGGCGAGGCTCCAAAGAATACCTTATCTTCTTGTTGTGGGAGAAAAAGAGGCTGAAAGCGGGGAAGTCGCCGTTAAAAGCAGAGGGGAAGATTTAGGAGCTAAAAAACTTGACGTGTTTATTAAAGAAATAAAGGAAGAAATAGACAGTAAAGCGAGATAACAGTCAATTATAGCGATTTGAAAAATTGAGTTTATTTATTTTTAAGTTTATTAAATAGACTCTATTCAAAACTTTACGGCGATTTATCAGGAGCCGGAAAAAATAACTTTATTCAAAACTTATTTACGCTTTTATCGTAAAAAAAGCAAAATACCTTTCTACGCGAGGAACGAAGGCGGACGTAGTCCGCTTTTCGCGCGGTAAAAGCGCTGACCGTTTGAATAAAATAATTTTTTCCTCTTTATTAAATTGCCGTAATTACATAGTTTTATAAATAAGTCTATTATAAAACCGAAAAAGAAAAGTTTACTTAAATCCGCCCCTACAGCATTATTAAATAAGATATATCAACAGTTGTTTTGTATAAGTTCCCATACGCCGAAAGCTATTAAAATCAGTGACGTGAAAAAATTGAACCATGGCATAATTAAAGAAAGCAGCATACCTATTCCTAGGGAAAGGCAGATTATTCCTATTACTTTTCTAAGACAGAACATTTTATCAATCCCCTTTTTATTTATAATATGAGATTAGAAAAGGAAATTTGAAAAATTAACTGTAAGTTTACTGACTAAAGATATTTTTTTGTTTTACGAAGATTTTAACATTGTTATAAAGAAACGCCCCTATGGAGGTTTTAATTTTCCATAGGGGCGTTTCTCTCATATTCTTTTATCCCAGTGCTTTTTCAAGTCTGTCAAGGTCTGTTCTTGGAAACCACATTAAAAGCTCTCTATACTGTTCACGGTTGAGCCCTTCCGTAGTGGTATAGATGTCTATTTTTCCGTCAACAGACGCCGCTTTAAATTTTGTTAAGATTTTTTCAAAGTCATTTTGTTTCATAAATTTTGTACATCCTTTCTATAAGTATTAAAAATTTGTATCAATTTTTATCGAAAATAAGGAGTTTTACCATAGCGAAACAATAAAAAAAGAAGGGACAAGTTTTAATAAAGCTGATATATCAAGGAATTATTTTATTGTTTCGCGATTAAAAGTCTGTGAATTGCCGTAAGTTTATTAACTACGGTATTATTTTTTCTCTTTTTTAAAAATCTCTGAGATGCCCATTATAAATAGAAATCCGCCGAAACATTTTCTTAGAATAGCGGCTTTCATATTTACCGCTAAAAACGCGCCGGCACCCGCTCCAACGAGCCCAAATAATATAATTTTAAAAAGCCCCTTTTTTTCGATATTTCCGCTTTTAGCGTGTGTAAATAAGGCTATTATCGCCGTAGGTATAAAATAAATTAAATTGAAGTTCTGTGCTGTATGCTGTTCGTAGTCAAAAAAGATGCTTAACGCCGGAATTAGAATTGTTCCGCCTCCAATTCCCATTCCGCTTATAATACCTGACAAAAAACCTATGATTATGAGTAAAAATATCATAATACCATTTTCACCGCCGCGGCAATCATAAACGCTCCAAATATTTTATGCAGCCATTTATCGGAAACTTTATTTAAAAGTTTCGCTCCGACAAATCCTCCCGCCATACCGCCTAATGATACCGAAATAACATTAAACCAATCTAATCCGCCGTTTTTAAGGTAGATAAACATACTTAAAACGGACAGAGGAAGAATAATAGCTATAGCTGTGGCGTGCGCTTTATGAGGCTCTATTTTTAAAAATCTTTCCATAGCCGGAACTACTATTGTTCCGCCTCCGGAGCCGAAAAGACCGTTAGCGAAGCCTGTCACGATTCCTATCGCGGCAGAGATTAATCCTTTCTTTCCCAAAGAAATCACCTCAAAAATATTTTGGCTGTATAAACAATTTTTATACTAGACTTCTTTCGAAACTGTAAAATTACATCAATTCAATAAAAAATTATTTCATTCAATGCTTTAGCGAAAGGCATTTTGACTTTTAAATGCCGGAAGCGTTAAGAAGCATTGAATGAAATGATTTTTTGGATCGATACTTCTATTGGTATGAAGTTTCGAAAGATGTCTACTAAACTTCTTTAGAAAATTTACAGCAATTTCCGATGATGAAGAGAAAAATATTTTTTTCATTATGGAGGTTTTGAAATTACTTGATTTTGAAAAAAGACCGCTATATATTTGGTAATTTTTAATCACCAAATATATAGCGGTCTTTGGTAAGAGATTATTTGCGGTCTATTTATAGGCTCAAAAAATCGTATTACAGGAAACTTTATTACTTTTCTTTAATTTTAAACTGTTTAACCAGATTCATCAGAATCCGCGCTTGGTTTGATAATTCCTCGCTTGCCGCCGCGCTTTCCTCAGAAGTGGCGGAATTAGTATGCACAACACTGGAAATCTGATCAATTCCCATTGTTACCTGCGAGATAGCCACCGCCTGCTCCTGAGACGCCTTGGAAATATCTTGGACCAGTTTTGCCGATTCTTTGGAGGAAAGAACAATACGGTCAAGTGACTCAGCGGTCTGATTGGCTATATCGGTGCCTTCCTGTACGGATTGAATAGTCGCTTTAATGAGAGACGACGTATCCTTAGAAGCTTCCGCGGATTTGTTTGCCAGATTACGGACCTCATCGGCTACAACGGCAAATCCCCTTCCCTCAGAACCAGCGCGCGCCGCCTCAACCGCCGCGTTTAACGAGAGTATATTAGTTTGAAAAGCAATATCCTCAATAGTCTTGATGATTTTACTAATTTCAGAGGATGAATCATTAATTTGATTCATGGCTGTAATCATATGCATCATCTGTTTTTTACCGGCTTCCAGCTCTGTTACAGTGGCTAAAGCCTGACTGCTGGTTTGTTTCGCGTTTTCCGCGTTGTTTGCCACATGATGGTTTATTTCATTTATAGTAACGGCCAGCTCCTCAAGAGATGACGCCTGTTCTGTAGTTCCTTGGGCAAGCGCCTGAGCACCATTTGCAACTTGCTCGGAACCGTTCGAGACCTCTTTCGCGCTCATACTTAAATTTCTGAAAGTATTGTTTAGGTTATATATGGTATGCTGGAATGATTTCTTAATAGGCGCGAAATCTCCCGCGTATTTCATTTTTATGTCAAATCTGAGATTCCCTTTGTCAAGTTCCGCTAAGGACGTGGATATATCCTTTATATAATCCCGCCATGTCTGTACTGTATTTGCCAGGGCATGGGTCAAGTCTCCAATCTCATCTTTTGCTTTGAATTCTTCTACCTTGTCGCTGAGATTTCCCTTGCTGAGTTCAATCAGACGTTTTGACGCCGCTTTAATAGGGTCAGCCATTTTTTTGGCTATTATAGAAATCACGACAATACCAATTATAAAAATAATCACTCCAAAAGAGCATGTAGTCAGTATAGCCTCAAAACATGATTTATTCGCCGCGTCAAGCTCTTCCTGTATAATGGGCAGCATATCTTCCTCATAATTTCCTGTTCCAATATACCAGCCATAAGGCTCGAATTTTTTAACAAAGCCTCTTTTAGCCTTAGCCTCAGACTCTCCGGACTTCGCGAAATAAAAATCTATAAAGCCTCCGCCCGGTTTATCTCCAGCGGAAATGGTATCTTGCACAAAATAATTTCCCATTTCGTCCTGTGTATTATAACGGTTGGTTCCTTCCACATCCGGATTAATATGTACCGCGTTGGTTCCGTCCGCCATGTCTGCCCAGAAATAACCTGTTCCATTGTTGTATCTGGCGGACCGGACAATATGCTTAGCGTGCTCCATAGCTTCTTCCTTGGTAATCTCGCCGTTCTGATATTTATCATATTCCGCTCCCAACACTCCGATCATACACTCTACCTGACTTTTAATAATCTGGTCCAGCTTTTCTTTCTCAGCCTCAATAGTTTTGTCATAGGCTTCCCGCAGAGACAAATAAGACAGAGACGAAATCAACAATACGGTCACAAAGATAAGAATACCCATACTTAGAATTAATTTCCCGCGCAACTTCAGTTTCATTACAAAAAACTCCCTTCATAATTAAGGACAACTTTCATTATTTTTCAACAAAAGCAGTAAAAAAATAGTATTAATAACAACTTTTATTATTTTTCAACAAAAGCGGTAAAAAAATAGTATTAAAAACAACCTTTATTATTTTTTAACAAAAGCGGTCAGAAAAATAGTATTAAAAATAATTTTTATTATTTTTCAACAAAAAATAATAAAAAAACAGTTATCATTTTTATTATAATATATAATACTAAAAAAGTCTATAATATATTATCATTTTTCCACGAAAATCAATTTTTTAAAAATGTGGGATATATTTTTTAAAACCACGGGTTTTGCCCGAACCTATAAACCTTTTAAAAAGGGTTTAATCCTAAACTTTAAAACGCGAAGCGTGCGCTTCGCTGAGGTTTTTTTATTCAATCCGAAAAATTTTATGAATTTCTTATAGTATGGATAGGGTAACTACTTATTGAAAATCATTATGAAAAACAATTTTATTATTTAATGAAAAACGTTTTTTAACAGTTACTATACCACGTTTGATACATCATTTTAATAATAATTATAAATAAGTAAAATTATATTAGAGAGTAATGTGTTTTGGTGGTGAAATTTTGAGGATAAAGAGTAAGAAAGAAATTAACGTTGAAATAGGTAAAAATATAAGAAATTATCGTGAGAGAGCGGGATATTCCAGGGAAAAGTTTTCGGAGATTATAGGAATATCTCCTCGCTTTTTAGCCGATGTTGAAACGGGTGTTGTTGGTATTTCTATTAAAAATCTTAAGCGAGTATGTGAGATATTGGGGATTTCAAGCGATAGATTGCTTTGGAAAAATGAAAGTAAATTAAGCTTAGATGAAAGAATAGCGCATATTGAACCTAAATATTTTCAAATCGTTGAGGAAATTATACAGAAACAATTAGAATTTATAGCGATTTCGAATACAAACAGCGAGGCTTCTTTAAAAGATATATTGAATAAAAAGGAGAAATAATATATGGAAGAAAAAAATAACTCTGTATGTTTTACCGGACACAGAAAGATAAGGAAGAAAGATACTTTGTTGGAAGACAATCTTTATAAGAATATTGAGGATTTGATAACAAAAGGTTTTATTTATTTTTACGCCGGAGGGGCGAAAGGATTTGACGCTTTAGCGTCAAAAACTGTTATCAAATTAAAGGAAAAATATTCTTACATACAGCTTATATTAGTTTTACCTTTTCATAATCAATTCAGAAAAGAAAATGACTGGAGTTTTGATGAGATAAAAGAATATGAGGATTTGAAAAAACAGGCTTTAAAAGTTATACACATTCAAGAGGAGTATTCTATCGGATGTTATTACAGAAGAAACAGGCGTTTAGTGGATTTATCAAGCGTATGCGTATGCTATGAATACAAAAACCACGGCGGAACGGCGTATACTGTTGAGTACGCGGGCAGACGAGGCTTAAAAATAGTGAGGATTGAGGGAAGAGGGTTTGGCGCGAAAGTTTAATACAGCCAGCAAACTTATAGCCAAAAAACTTAAAAACAAACAAGTTAAGCGGATAAAAATCGTTTTAAATTCGTTAGTGTCAGCTGACGCGGAATTTGGCCGCGCTCTTCTTTCACTGTCTCAAAAAATAATTTTTATCTCGCTTCTTTTTGCTAATTTTCAAACGCTTTGACTATAATAAACAAGTTTGCTGACTATATTGGTTAATAAACGGGTCTGTTATAAAATTATACAAATGAGACCGCCGTTTCCCTCGTTTATTATTTTTTGCAGGGTTTCCTGTAATTTTATTCTCGCGTCCTCAGGCATCTGGTAAAGTTTTGTGCTCAAGCCCTCGTTTACCAAATCATGAAGGGATTTTCCGAATATATTATATTCCCAGATTTTTGATTTATCGTTTTCATATTGTTCTTTAAGGTAATTGGCGAGCTCGCTGCTCTGTTCCTCGCTGCCAACGATAGGAGCGACCTCTGTTTCTATATCCGCTCTTATCAAATGTATACTCGGAGCGGAGGCTTTCATTTTTACCCCGTATTTTGAGCCGTGTTTTATTATCTCAGGCTTTTCAAGCTGCATTTCCTCTAAAAGCGGGGTAACTACTCCATAACCTTTTGTTTTTACTTCCTCAAGGGCGTATTTTACTTTATCATATTCTTTTTTCGCGTCGGCGAGAATTTTAATAGTCGATATTAATTTATAATCCCCGTCTATGTCAAGACCTGTTGTCTCGCTTAATACATTATAAAACAAGTTATCGTTTACGGAAATTTCTATACTAGCCGTTCCCTCTCCGGGGTTTATTGTCTCGACGTAACTTTTCTTTATATGCTCGTTTTCAGAAAATATTGAGAGTGAGTCACCTATTTCCCTTAATTTCGATATTTGTTTCAGAAACTCTTTAGCCGATTTTATCAACAGCTGTTTAAGCCAATGATTTACGTTTAACGTCTCTATCCATTTAGGCAGGTTTATATGTATCTCAAGAACGGGAAACTCATACAAGACTTTTTCCAAAATATCAGTTATGTCCTCTGTTTTTAACTGAGCGCAGTTTACAGCTATTACGGGGACTTTATATTTTTCCGCCATTTTGTTTTTTAATTCCTCTGTCTCGTTAGCGTAGGGCTTTGTTGTGTTTAAAAGAACCACGAAAGGTTTATTTAAAGCTTTTAACTCATTTATTACTCTCTGTTCAGGAATTATGTACGAGCTTCTATCAATATCGGTTATTGAGCCGTCTGTGGTTACGACAATACCTATTGTCGAGTGATTTGTGATTACTTTTTTTGTTCCGATTTCAGCCGCCTCAGCGAAAGGAATTTTTTTATCAGACCAGGGTGTGTTCACCATTCTCGGTTTATCGCCGTCAAGGTGTCCTGTCGCCCCCGCCACAAGATAGCCCACGCAGTCTATCATGCGCATTTTAAATTTTAAATTATTATTTATTGTAAGTTCCACAGCCTCGTTTGGGATAAATTTAGGCTCTGTCGTCATTATTGTTTTTCCCGCGGCGCTTTGAGGAAGCTCATCTTTAGCCCGTTCTTTGTCATGGCTGTCGGATATGTTCGGCAATACCATTAAATCCATAAATCTTTTTATAAATGTTGATTTTCCGCTTCTTACAGGACCTACGACGCCGATGTATATATCGCCGTTTGTTCTTTCTGATATATTTTTGCAAATATCATAATTCTCCATAATTAACCTCCTGTTTTTAATTAAGATAACGCCGATTAATAACTGAAAGGGAATTAACAGCCGTTTCCTTAAAATTAATTTATATACGGGTATTTTTCTTAGAATATTTTATGAATATGGTATTTTGTTTATTACATTTTATTTTTATTTATACCTGATAAATTTGAAAAAGCGAAAATAATTTTCGGTTAGCCTTCTTTAGCTTTTTTTAGCCTGAGTGACTATAATTACTTGCCGAGAGAATGTTAATATGTTATAATAAAATTCAATATACAGCGTATGTTTAGAGTATTTATAGTGAACTAGAGCGTATCTGAAAACAAAAATACGCGCGAAAAATTATAAAAAATAAAACGAAACAGAAAGGCTATTCTGTTTAATTGAACCGTTTTCGTTTATTTTTTAATAATTTTTTGGATATTTCTCCTATATAACTGATAGCTTATGATAGTTTTCAGATATGTCCTAATAAAAGAATGAAAAAAGGGACTTTAATAAACATTATTATCAAGGAATTATTTTATTGGTTCGCGCTAATAATTTCGCGAATGGCTATAGACGCTTTTTAAATTATTTTACGGGGAGTGATGGTATGTCTTTGGAATTTAAAAATAAATATGGGACAGTGAGCATACAGGAGGATATAGTTGTATATATAACAGGCGCGGCTGTAAAAGAATGCGATAAAGTTGTGGGGCTTGCCGCGAGAAATATGAAAGACGGTCTTGTTAGGCTTTTAAAAAACGATAAGCTTTCAAGAGGAGTTAAAATAAGATTTGAGGAAAATACACTTAATATTGACGTTCATGTAGTTGTGAGGTATGGTTCTAAAATTATGGAAGTCGCTGATTTTATCATCGGAAGGGTAAAATACAGGGTTGAGGAATTTACGGGACTTGTTGTGAATAAAGTCAACGTTTTTGTTGAGGGGCTTCATGTTAATTGATAATAAACCAACTTAATCAGGCGCTGCTGATCAAGTTGTAACGGATGAACTTTTAATCAGGCGGCTGGATTAAGAAGCGAGATATAAAATTGTTTTACTTTTAGAAAGGCTGAGTTTATGGAACTTTATAATTCTGTGGACGTTATTAAAAACGTGGGCGGTGAGAGAAAGAAAAAATTTAATAAACTCGGTGTTTTTACGGTTTTAGACCTATTGGAGCATTTTCCAAGGGATTATAACGACAGAAGCGATTTAAGAAAAACAGACGAGATTATTATAAATGAGGAAAATACGGTTAAAGGGGTTATATCGACTAAACCGGATATATTTACAAAAGGCAGGTTTCAAATTGTCAAGGCGAAAATACACGACGACAGGGGAACGGTATACGCTGTTTGGTTTAATCAGCCGTATCTTAAAAATGCTTTGAAAGTTGGGGAAAGTTATGTTTTTACGGGAAAGGCCGTTTTAAAATATAATTCCGTTATCCTTGAGTCGCCTGATTTTGAGCTGTACGGTGAAAAGGAGCTTTTATCGACGGGAAGAATTGTTCCAATATACTCGGCGACGGCGGGACTTTCCCAAAAGATTATAAGAAGTGTTATAAAAAGCGTTATCGATGATATAAGCGGGAAAATAGACGAGTTTATTCCCGAAGGGATCAGAAAAAAATATAAACTATGTGAGAGAAAATTCGCTGTGCTTAATATTCATTTTCCTGAAAATGACGAAAGCTTTTTTATCGCCAGAAAGCGCCTTGTTTTTGAGGAGCTTTTTCTTTTGCAGGCAAAGCTTTTACAGGTTAAAGGCTTTATAAAAAAAAGGGAGTGCGCGGCTATTGCCGAGGATTTTGATATAAGCGGATTAACGGAGGTTTTACCGTTTTCATTTACCAACGCTCAGAAAAAGGTTTTATCCGAGATTATATTGGATTTTAAAAACAAGGTGACGATGAGCAGGCTTGTTCAGGGAGATGTGGGGTCGGGAAAAACAGCCGTCGCTATGGCAGCCGCGTATATTATGGCGAAAAACGGCTATCAGACGGCTCTTATGGCGCCGACGGACGTTCTCGCAAATCAGCATTTTGAATCTTTCTCAAAAGTTTTTGAGAAGCTTGGCGTAAGATGCGTACTTTTATCAGGAGGTCTTAAAAAAAGTGAGAAAAGACGTGTTTATGAGTCTATTGAGCTTGGATACGCCAAAATTGTTATAGGTACTCACGCTGTTATTCAAGACGCCGTTAAATTTGATAATTTAGGACTTGCCATAACTGACGAACAGCATCGATTCGGAGTGAGGCAGAGAAACAAACTCTCAAAAAAGGGGAACAACCCCCATATTTTGGTTATGACCGCTACTCCTATCCCACGGACTCTCGCCCTTATTCTTTACGGTGATTTAGATATTTCCATTATTGACGAACTGCCTCCTGGAAGGCAAAAAACAGACACGCTTTTCGTCAATTCTTCTTATTATCAGAGGATTTACTCTTTTATTAAAAAACATATTGACAGAGGAAGACAAGCGTATATTATATGTCCAACTATTGAGGAGGGTGAGAAAAACGACCTTAAAGCCGTTGAGCAGTATACGGAAAAGCTTAAAAACGAGATTTTTCAAAATTACAGGGTGGAATGCATTCATGGAAAATTTAAGGCGGATTATAAAAACTATGTTATGGAGAGTTTCTCAAAAGGCGATATTGATATTTTAGTATCCACAACGGTTATTGAGGTAGGTATAAATGTTCCGAACGCCGTTATTATGCTTATTGAGAACGCTGAGCGGTTCGGCCTTGCCCAGCTGCACCAGTTACGGGGAAGAGTAGGGCGTGGGGCTGAAAAGTCTTATTGTATATTGGTGAGTGATTCGGAAAATAAAGTAGCCAAGGAACGTATGGAAGTTATGACAAAGTCGTCTGACGGTTTTGAGATTTCCGAAAAGGATTTAAGTTTAAGAGGACCGGGAGACTTTTTCGGCACAAGACAGCATGGTATACCTGAACTTAAAATAGCAAACTTATACAAAGATATTGAGGTATTGAGAGAGGTCAGGAGAGCTTCTGAGGAATTATATATAAATGACCCTCTTCTTGAGAAAGAGGAAAACCAAAAACTTGCCGCCGAAATGGATAAGTTTTTCAGGGAAACAGATAACATTGATTTTGGGTAAACAAAGGTTTACGTGAAAAGCCGTGTTTTTATGTCAACAAGATTGAAAATGAGCGAAAAATGGAAAATTTTAATATTATTTTTACAAGGCGGGGAAAGAGAGTAAGCCTACGCGGGCGGACTATAATGATGTGAAGATGATTTTCAGCTGTCTACGCTGCTTATTTATTTCCAAATTCGTTGATTATAAATGAAATTTTATTTAAAAAGCATTTGCCAGTTTATACATTATGTTGTATAATATATAAGCGGTTATTAAATATTGCCTCCGCAAGGGGGCTTACTTGTATATCCGGAAAATTCTAATCGGCTAATAAGCAATATTAATAAGTAATTTTGGGGGAATTTTACATGAGAGTTATTTCAGGAAGTGCGAGAGGCTTAAAACTTAAAGCTCCCAAAGGTTTTAATACACGCCCGACCGCCGACCGTATAAAGGAGTCTTTATTCAATATAATCGCCAATGACCTGTATGATATTAATTTTCTCGATATTTTCAGCGGTTCAGGCGGAATTGGAACGGAGGCTTTGTCAAGAGGGGCGGCGGAAGCTGTTTTTATAGACTCATCAAAGGAAAGCGCGGACGTTATTTCTGAAAATCTAAAGGCGGCGAGGTTATACGACAGAGCACGTATTATTAAATCTGATGTGTTTTCCGCTGTCTCAAGGCTTGGCGATGAAAAAAGAAAATTTGATATTATTTTTATGGACCCACCTTATGGGAAAGGTCTTGTTGAGGAAACAATTAACGCTGTTAAAAAAGCTGATATTCTAGCCGAAGACGGTTTTATTATCGCTGAGCAAGCGTCAGAGGAACCGGATATTTTGCTTGAGCCTTTTAATGTTTTTAGAGTAAAAAAATATAACAAGATAAAAATGACTTTTATAGGATACAATAAAGAATGTGTTTAGAAAAGCTTTCAGCGGGTTGTTGACACGATTTATAAGCTTTAGTTATAGCGTTCGTAAGATTTTTGGCGAGAAACAATAAAGGAAATACTGACAAATTAAAAAATTATTTTTAACGTCTTTTGCTAGAGTGTATCTGAAAATTAAAATACGCGCGAAAAATTATAAAAAATAAAACGAAACAGAAAGGCTTTTCTGTTTAATTGAACCGTTTTCGTTTATTTTTTAATAATTCTTTTGATATTTCGCGTATATAACTGATAGTTTATGATAGTTTTCAGATACGCCATAGATGTTTACTAAAATAATTCTTTGTTATATCATATTTTATTAAGGCTTGCCCGCTCATTCTTTTATTGTTTCGCTATAATATGGTTTTCGGAGGATTATATAAATGAATAAAGCTGTTTATCCAGGGAGTTTTGACCCCACAACAAACGGACATCTTGATATTATTAAAAGGGCGTCGGGTTTTGTGGACCAGCTTGTCGTAGGGGTTTTAGAGAATCCCTCGAAAACTCCCCTTTTTTCAATAAGAGAGAGAGTAGAGCATCTGAAAACGCTTACAGATGAATTGAAAAATGTTGAGATTATGCCATTTTCAGGGCTTTTGAGTGATTTTGTCAAAAAGGTAGAGGCAAAACTTGTTATCAGGGGGCTGAGAGCTGTTTCTGATTTTGAGTATGAGTTTCAGATGGCACTTACAAACAGGAGCCTTAATGAGAATTTGGAAACTTTATTTATTCCGACAAGTACACAGTTTTTATATTTAAGTTCAAGCGTCGTGAAGGAAATCGCTATGTTTGGCGGGGATATTTCCGATATGGTTCCCGAAAAGATACAAAGTGTTATTATTGATAAATTTAGGATTTAACTGAGTTAGGAGGATTTTTATGAATTCTATATTTGATTTGCTTGATGAGCTTGAGGATATGCTCGACAGTGCGCCGACGAAAGCTTTCTCAAAGAAGATTTCCATTGACAGGGACGCTTTGTTTGAGCTTATTGGGGATATAAGGCTGAGTCTGCCGGTTGAGATAAAACAAGCGCAGAGAATTGCCGATAACTGTGATAAAATTATTAACGACGCTAATAATAAGGCGCAGAGCATTATTAAGGATGCGGAGGAAAAATGCGAGAGACTTATAAGCGATAACGAGATTACCAAAAAGGCGAAAGAAGAAGCGGCTTTAATCACGGGAGAGGCGAAGGATACGGCGAGAGAAATGCGTATCGCCGCTGTTGAGTACGCGGATAATCTTTTAGAGCAAACTGAGCAGAGTCTTAAAGGATGTCTTGAGGAATTTTTAAAAATTTCAAGGGGTACGGAGGATTTTATCGCTAAAGAAATAGATATTGTATATAATAACAGACAAGAACTCAGAGGAGGAAATTAACGGACAACCCTCTTACTTTAAAGCAAGGCGAGTCATCCGCTATGTAAAAGTTAAGAATATATTTACACGTTAGTTAAAACTCTTTTTCCATGTTTACGAATTTTGTATAAGCTCCAAGCCAGATTAAATCAACGGTTCCCACGGGACCGTTTCTTTGTTTGGCTATGATTATCTCGGCCTGGTTTTTCTTTTCGGTTTCCGGATTATAATATTCGTCACGGTATATAAAAGCGACAATGTCAGCGTCCTGTTCTATGGCGCCTGATTCCCTAAGGTCTGAGAGCATAGGTCTGTGGTCCGCTCTCGCCTCACAGGCACGGCTTAACTGAGAAAGGGCTATTACAGGGGCGTTTACCTCACGGGCTATTGCTTTTAATGATCGGGATATTTCAGAGATTTCCTGTTGCCTTGAGTCGTTTTTTCCGTGCCCGCTCATAAGCTGAAGATAATCTATTATTATGAGTCCGAGTCCCGCGTCGAGTTTTAATTTTCGGCACATTGCTCTAAGCTGTACCGAGTTTATTCCGGGTATGTCATTTATGTAGATAGGCGCTTCCGAAATTTCGCCCGTTGCCTGCGCTATTTTTTCCCAGTCTTCGGAATTTAAACCTCCTGTTCTCAATTTTTGAGCGTCTATCATGGCTTGTGAACAAATTAATCTATTAGCGAGCTGTTCCTTTGACATTTCAAGGCTGAAAATAGCCGTTGGAATTTTCTCATTTACAGCCGCGTTTAAGGCGATATTAAGAGCGAAAGCGGTTTTTCCCATTGACGGTCTAGCGGCTATAAGTATTAAATCAGACGGGTGAAGCCCAGCCGTTTTATAGTCAAAGTCACGAAAACCTGTTTTTATACCGGTTATTTTTTCTGTAGAGTAGTAGATCTCCTCTATCTTATCTATAGTTGAAATCAAAATATCATTTATATGGGTAAAATCCTCTGACTTCTGATTTTGAAGAATAGAAAAAATACTTTGTTCCGCTGTGTTTAAAACATCGTCCAAATTATCACGGGCAGAGTAGCTTTTCTCGGAAATAAGGGCTGAAGCTTTTATCAATTTTCTCAGAATGGATTTTTCATATACTATTTTTATATAATCATTTATTCTTGCGCTTGTGGAAACTGTTCCGGCGAGTTCCGCTATATAATTTATTCCGCCGACTTGTTCAAGAACTCCATTTTTCTCAAGTTTGTTTTTTAACGTTATTAAGTCAACCTGTATATTTTCACTGAAAAGTTCGGTTATCGCCTCAAAAATAACTTTATGGTCGGGACGGTAAAAATCATCTCCGCTTAATTTTTCAAACGCCGAGCTTATTCCCTCGTTGTCAAACAGCATACATCCTAAAACAGCTTGTTCGGCGTCTTGGTCGTGAGGAGGTATTTTGTTTACGTATATATTCTCGTTTTTTGCCGTATTTGTATTTTCAGGCATGTTTTTTACCTCCTAATTATAAAATAAGCTAAAAATTTAATTTTCATATATGCTGTAACGAGCGTATATGTTTTAGATTTTATAATATATTTTACTGAAGTTCGACTATTTTTACCGTGAGTTTAGCCGTAACTTTTGAGTGAAGTTTTATGTCCACGGTTTTTTCACCGATTGCTTTTATTGAGTCGTTTACAACTATTTTCTTTTTATCTATATCAAGGTTATGCTGTTCTTTCAGCGCCGAACTTATTTCCTTGTTCGTAACCGCCCCGAAAAGTTTACCGTTATTACCTGTTTTTACGGCTATCGTAACGGAAATATCATCTATTTTATCACAGAGGTCTTTAGCTTTGGCGTATTCCTCGGCTTTTCTCTCCTCCTCAGCTTTTTTTCTATGTTCAAGCTGTTTTAAATTATTTGGGGTCGCCTCGAGAGCTTTATTTTTAGCGAAGAGAAAATTTCTAGCGTATCCGTCGCTAGCGTTTATTACCTGGTCTTTTTTTCCTACTCCCTTTATATCTTCAAGTAATATTACTTTCATTATTATTTTACCTCCTGTAAATATTCATTTATAGCTAATTTTAACATTGTCAGCGCTTTTTCAATATCGGTTTCGTTTATCTGCGCCGCCGAAACTGTTTGATGTCCGCCGCCGCCGAGCTTTTCCATTATAACCTGGACATTTATTTTTCCTAGACTTCTCGCGCTTATATTTATTTTACGCTCGTTTTGGCAAAGTACAAAGGACGCCTCTATACCTTTTATATTTAGAAGCTCGTCTGACACCTGCGCGGCGAGGAGAGGGGGGTTCTCAACATTTGATTCTGATATGGCTATAGCCATATTATTATTAAAGGTTTCCATACTCTGGATTACCTTCGCTTTTAAAGCGTAATACTCTATTGAGTTTTGAAAAAGTATTTTAACCCGGATAGTGTCGGCTCCTTTTCGTTTTAAATAGGCCGCCACCTCAAAAGTTTTTGTGCCTGTCTTAAAAGCGAAATTTTTTGTGTCAACGGTTATTCCAGCGAGAAGACCGTCAGCCTCAACATTTAACAAAGATATATCCTTATTAACGTATAAAAACATTTCCGTTATAAGCTCGCAGGTTGAGGAGGCGTAAGGCTCATGATATGTTAAAACAGCGTTTTCTATAAATTCGGCGCCTTTACGGTGGTGGTCGAAAACGACAATTTTGTTTATTTTGTCAACAAGCTCTGGAAATTCACATATACTTTGTTTATGGGTGTCAAGAACTATCAGCAGTGTATTTTCCTTTATTTTTGACAACGCCTCGCCACTGTTTATAAAGGCGGTCTCAGCGTAGTCGGTTTCCGTAATGAGCCGTTCGTAAAAAGATTTTATGCTTGTTGTTACTTTATTCAAAACTATGTTACAATCTTTACCTACGGAATGAACTATTTTATAAACGCCTATTTCCGAGCCTATACAATCTAAATCAGAATTTTTATGACCCATTATCAAGACATTTGAGCATTCTTGTATTAAGTCCATTAAAGCGAAAGCTTTTACTCTCGCTCGGACACGGGTATTTAAATTTAACTCGATTGAGTTTCCGCCAAAAAATGTATAGTTATCCCCATCTTTTATAAGCGCCTGGTCACCCCCGCGGCTTAACGCTAAATCTATCGCCGCTCTGGCGTATTCCATTGAGTGATTTAAGGTTGTTCCGTTTATGCCTATACCTATGCTCAAAGTTATGGGAAATTTATTTCCCATATCAATTTCTCGTATTTTGTCAAGAATTGAGAATTTGGTTTCCTTTAAATAATTAAGTTTATCCTGAGAGAATATAAATATATATTTGTCTTTTTCAAGTTTTTTTACAATTCCGCCTATTCCGTAAGCCATAGAGTTTATTTTTCTGTCTATTATCGCCGTTAAAAGAGGATGTTTCACACCTTCGACGCTATCGAGCACCTCGGCGTAATTATCTATAAAAATTAAAGATACGGCCACTTTATTAATCTCGCACGAGTTGTTTGACGCGCATTCGTTTAATATTAAAAAAACGTTGTAATATTTCTCTCCGGAGTCGTCGTCTGTTTCGATGGGAGAAGTATAAACTTTATAGCACTTCGCCCGTATTATTGCCTTTTGTTCTTTTATATCAGAATTATAGCTGTCGATAAGGTCGTTTAATTTTAACTCGTTTTTTTTGTTCTCTTTTATACTAAATTCCTCGTTGAATTTATGATTTGAGAAAATTATATTAAGGTTTGAGTCAATTACAGTGTACGGAAAAAGGTATTCATTGCCGGACATATTTTTTATCATTATAAAAAACTCCTTAAAATCTTGATAAAGATTATTTATATATAGACGGTGATTAAATAAGCCGTCATACTCCGAGAGTGAACACTTTAGAGTGTATTGGTCGGAGGGTTTATATATCAGCGATTTTTAACCAACGATATATAGTGATTTAATTAAAAATAAAGAAAATTTAAAAAAATATTTCACATACGCAAAGCGTCAAAATTTTATCAATTTGAAAAACTTTGGGTAAAATAATTTTTTTCTTTAACATATTGGAATTGCCGTAAAATTAAACGCCGTTTAATATCTGAATAAAAGTTTTTAAACGCCTTGTCATATGAGTTTTTTATAGCCGAAGAAATTTTCAAGAAGGTCAGATGTTATACTAGGGAGTATCTGAAAACTATCATAATCCATCAGTTATATACGAGAAATATCTAAAAAATTATTAAAAAATAAACGAAACCGGTTCAATTAAACAGAAAAGCCTTTCTGTTTCGTTTTATTTTTTATAATTTTTCGCTCGTATTTTAGTTTTCAGATATTCTCTAAAAAATCCACGAGAATAAAATCATATCAATTATTTAAAAGGCGTTTGTTATAAACGCAATTTTAGGAAAAGTCTAAAAAAGCGCTCATCCAATAATTTACGTTCAGACGAGTAAACACTAAACATTACGGGATAAATGTCTTAAAAGAGACGCTGTGTCGGCGTACATTGATTGTTTTTCATCAAGTATTCCGAGCCTTAATTTTTTTACGGCCCTTATATCTATACTGCTGTGTGAAAACCCAAGACGATTTGAAAGCATATAAGTTATTATAATTAAGTCTGAGAGCAATTCTTTTCTTTCTATTAAATTCGCGTCTTCCGCCGAAAGATTTGTATATAAATCAGCTATGTTTGTCAGAAGCTGGTTTTTCAACATTTCTATCAGGCGTATATTTTTTGTTATATCAAAGTCCTGTGCGATTCCCATAAAAATATCCCCCGTTTGAGTAATGAAAATACATAAGACTCAAAAACCTATAGCAAAACAATAAATTAACATGACAATAAGACTTTAATAAAATATTATATACCCGATAAGTTGTTCTATTGCTTCGCTTTGAAAAACTCGCGAATCTCTATAATAGGTTTTTATATTTACAGTGTCTGCTATGTATTTTTTCTGTTGTAAATTTTTAGAGTTTCTTTTAAGAATATTTATAAAACAAATCCCCAATATTTTGTTTCACAAATATTTTTAACAATTATAACATATATTTTTTTTAATTTCAACGGTAGTCGTATACGGGATAAGAACCTAAATTTTTAAAAAATGACGTTTTTCGCTGTACCATTGAGAGACAGTTTTTTACATCTTCGGGAGAACCGTTATTCTCAAGGTCCGTAAAGAAAACGTATTCCTCAGCTTTGTTTCGCATAGGCCGTGAAACGATTTTAGTCATATTTAAATCCCATATCTCAAATAAATTTAATATTTTGCATAGCGTTCCGGGAGAATTATCAGTGGAAAACGCTATAGAGATTTTTTGTGAGTCAAGATTTTTTGCGGTGTTGTTTTTTGATAGAACAGCGAATTGTGTAAAGTTCTGAGTGTCGCTTTGTATACTTTTATGAAGGATTTTTAAATCATAAATTTCAGCTACTCTTGAAAGGCCTATCGCCGCGCAGTCATCATCGCTATATTTTATTATTTTACCGCCGTCAGCCGTTGAGTTTGTGCTTATCAACTCAGCGTTTGGATAATTTTTTATGAGAAAGGGACGGCATTGAGCGAGTCCCTGAGGATGGGAATAAATTTTTTTTATTTTGCTTGGGTCAGTTTCTTTTTTTATTATCATATTTTGCTCAACCGGCAGATTTATTTGACTTTGTATATATAGATCAGCGTCGAAAATCACGCTGTCTACTGTTATGTTGACACATCCCTCGGTTGAGTTTTCTATGGGAACGACGCATTTATCGGTTTTACCGCTCTCAACGCTGTCTATTACTTCCCAAATTGTTGAAAAAGGTTCCGTTTCGCATATTTCGGCGATTTTTAAGACCGCCTGCTCGCTGAAAGTGCCTTTTGGCCCTAAATATCCTACTTTCATAAATATTAACTCCTTAAATCCATAAAAATGTTAATTATAGGGGAACGTATATTAAGACTAAAATCCGTATAAAAAAATTATAAAAAAGTAAAATGAGCCTGAGCCGTATTTATTATTATTTTTAATATTTTTTTTGATATTTTCGCTAAAACTTTTATATAATTTTAGCTATAGGCATAAAGTTTTCATATACGCTTTAGTATAGTATTTTATAAAGTTATAGTCCATTAACCTGAAAATAGGCGATTTGGACTGTATTTCAGCGTGTTGATAAAATTTACACGCTCGTAAGAAATACTTTTTGTTTTATCGTATTTATTATGTGAGACAATAAAAAATATATTTAAATCTTCTTTTTAAAAGTTCCTGTGTGATTTTTTTATAAGACGTTGTCAACAAAAAATATTTTAACATATTTTTTATATTTATTCCATTAAAATATTTATATATTTTGAAATTTGTGTTATAATTAAAAAAAGAAATATTATACCTGTTTCATAATCTAAATAATGATTACGCGAAAAATGTTTTTTTTGTCAGGCGAGGCGTGATTTTTACGACAATATTTAAGAAAGGTATCAAAAAAATAAGGCTGGCGCGAAAGAAAAATATTTCTAAGGAGGTTATTGAACAGGTCTACTCAATAAAAAATTAAGGAGGCGGTATAGATGGACTTTTCTATGAATTCTGTATATTCCGAAAAAAATAACTGCTGGTTGATTACGATTGAAGGCGAGGTCGATATTTTTAATTCAACGGAAATGAAAACTAAAATTATTGACCTTATTGAGCAAAAACCTATTGACGTAAGAATTGAGTGCAAAGATTTAAGCTATATTGACAGTACGGGGCTTGGCGCTTTTATAGCGGTTTTGAAAAAAACGAAAGAGTTTGAGAAATCGATTTATTTCCAAAATTTAAAGCCGAGCTTATCCAAGCTTTTTAAAATTACTAATTTGGATAAAGTATTTGTAATAGAAGGTGATCAAAATGAGTAACAGTGAACAAATCAAACTGACACTACCTGTAAACGCCGCATATGTTTCCGCAGCGAGGCTTACTGCTTCTTCTGTGGCTAATAGGCTTAATTTTGACATTGAGGAAATAGAGGATATTAAAGTCGCCGTTTCGGAAGCGTGTACTTACATAATCAAAAACCCTTGTTTCAGTTCGAAGGATAATTTTAAAATAGAATTTAATATGGCTAAAGATAGTATTAAAATAAATTTATCCGTTGAAAGCGATAAAGAAGTTGAGATTGACGACGATGAGATGAGTTTAAGGGTTATAACAGCTCTTATGAACAATACTAATATAGATTATGATGGTAAATTTTTTAATATGACTATCGAGAAAAAACATGTCCAGGTTTCTTTTAATTAAATGTTCGACGGTTAATTAATAATAGGACCTATTCACTAACCTCCGTAATACTGTTTGACAGAGATTTTTCTGTCATACGAAGTCTGATTTTTACTATATTTTCAAGATATTTCTACAAAAAACAGGTTTCGTATGACGAAAAAATCTCTTATCAATTATAGTTACTTAGGTTATTAAACAGGTCAGCTAAACGCTGTTTAATCCGAGAATAGAAATTTTTAAACGTTCATTTACGGCGTATCTGAAAACTAAATACGCGTGAGAATTACAAAAGATAAATAAAATTAATAGGTTTTGCTTATTTTTTCAATAATTTTTATATATTTTGGCTTTATTTAAACTCAAAATATATTTAAAAAATCAAAGCTTGTGAGTTTTTAATAACTTTTATATAGTTTTCAGACAGCCCTCAGTATAATAACTATTTCAAAAAGTTGTTTCTGAAAACCGACGTACTTATGAGAGATTATAAGGAGTTAAAATATGTTTTTGAAAAAGTTCATATCATTTAACGATTTTTGCTGGTTTTGGAAGCGACGCAAACGTTTAAATTTAAAAAAGGAGGGCAGTTATGAGTCAAAATAAATTTGATGTATCTTTTAAAAGCGATATTTATGTAGTTAATGATATTGTTGCCAATTCTTTGAATTTTTTGAGAAACAGCTATCCCAAACTCAATCAAGACAGTCTTATGGAATTTAAGCTTATTTACTGTGAGCTTTTGTTTAACGCTATTATACACGGCAATAACGGAGATGAAAGAAAAAAAGTTTTTTTAAGCATAAATATAAAAGGTGATTTTGTGGATTCTATTGTTTCGGACGAGGGAATCGGATTTGATTATAATAAGACGATTAAGGACGGCGGAAATGACGAAAGCATATTTCTTGAGACGGGAAGGGGAATAAGACTTGTTAAATCACTTGTCGACAGTCTTGATTTTGATGTGAACGGGAGTACTGTTAAATTCTGCAAAAAGGTGGAGTTTGATGGATAAGATTTTGGTTGCGGATGAAAACGAACAAACTGTGGATCTGATTGGTAAGATACTGTTTAATTCAGACTATGAAATTTATACGGCTTACTCAGGTAAGGTGGCTTTAACTAAAATTGAGATGATTAAACCAGACCTTATCATTATTAATACCGATTTTTCGGATATGAGCGGATTTGACATATGTAAAAAGCTTAAAGCCAATTCGGAAACAAATTGTATTCCTATTCTTATGCTTGCCGCTGTTATAACCAAAGACATTGGTTTGAGGTGCGTTTATTCCGGTGTTGACGATTATATCTCAAAAGTGTTTGACGGAACTATTTTTATAGCCAAAGTAAAATCTCTTTTGAGGGTTAAACATTTGAGCGATAGAATTAAGACTCAGTACGAGGAACTTAAAGAAAAAAATGAGGTTATTGATTTTCAGCTAAAAATGGCTAGACGTGTTCAAAGGTCTATTATAAGAAAACTTGATATGACTGTAAGCGGGACAAAAATTTTAAGCAAATATCTTCCGGCGCTTGAGGTGGGTGGAGATTTTTACAGTGTTAAAGAACTTGACAACAGTCATATTGGACTTATTATAGGAGACGTTTCTGGTCACGGTATATCAGCCGCTCTTTTGACGGCTACTTTATCCATGATGTTTGACACGATGGCGTCGGTTCATAAAATGCCGGACTCTCTGCTTAAAGAGATGAACAACCAATTTTGCAAAATTTTTAAACACACGGGAAATGAAATGTATGTATGCATGTTTTACGCCATAGTGGATACCGTTAATTTTGTTATAACATATTCTAACGCCGGACAGGTTTATCCGGTTTTTGTTGACAACAAAAACGAGTCTATGCTTGAGCTTGAGCTTGGAGGGATTCCTATCGGTCTTATGAGTGAGTCTTCTTATGAGGTTAAGGAAACAAAATATTCCCCGGGGGATTATTTGTTTTTTCATACGGATGGCCTTTCAGATTTCTTCTATAAAAGAGAACCTGATAAATTCGGCGAGAAAATTAAAGAATGTCTTAAAGATAATATTAACAGGCATGGGGAAGACCTTGAATCTATTATAGAGGGTGTGCTTAACGAGTTTTACGACTATGACGAGAAAAACAAATTTGAGAAAGACGATATAAGCATTATTTTATGCAAGCTTTGAAAAAGGCGGATGTGTATTAAAAAAGACCTGACGTAAACTTTATTTAGGATATGACTATGGTATTAATTTTTATATAGTTTAAAATTTTTTTGTTGCATAATTTTTAGGGATATGATATATTATTATCGTTATAAAAATTTTTCAAATATTTAACGGCTTTGACAAAGAGGAGTAACAAAGAGAAACTTATCAGGGAGCGGGCGACTTGACTGAAATTGCCCGTTATGACACTCTTTTGTGAAAAACGCTTTTGAGCTTACTTTTTGAAAGAAACCCTGTTTTTATGAGCGGCTGGGATTTTATTAGAAAAGTACGGGTTACACACGTTATTGTGTTTTATGAAGCGGGCAAAAAGTATTTTATTTTTGTCAATTTAGGTGGTACCGCGGATTTTTTATTGTTTCCGTCCTTAAAATTAATTTTTTTAGGGCGGATTTTTTTACGCACGGAGGAGCCTAACGGAAAATTTTTTTAGGAGGTAACTTTTTAATGATTAAAGTAAATGGTGTAAGCGCAAGTAAAGACCTTGAGATTAAAGAACTTCTGGCTCTTGACGAAAACGGGAGAAAAGGGGTTCGCGTGCATGGTATGATTTATAATATTCGTGATATGGGTGATTTTGCTTTTGTTATTTTAAGAAAAAGAGGCGGTCTTGTTCAGTGTGTTTATAATAAAAACGGCGGAGAGGATGAGAAAGAGCTTCTTAAAGAGGAAAATTCTGTCGTTGTCACTGGCGACGTGGGAGATGAGCCAAGAGCGGTAAACGGAATTGAGATAAGGGTTTCCGAAATGAGACTTTTATCTTCTCCCGCCGAGGAACTGCCTTTTGCCATAAATAAAAGAAATCTTAATATTTCTATCGAAAATGAGCTGCCTATCAGACCGATTACTTTAAGAAACGAGAGAAGAAGGACTATATTTAAGCTACAGGCGGGTCTTGTGGAAGCTTTTAGAGCCTTTTTCGCGGAAAACGAGTTTACGGAGATTTTCTCACCGAAAATTGTAGCCGCCGGAGCCGAGGGTGGGGCGAATATTTTTAAACTTGAGTATTTTGGTAAAAAGGCGTATCTCGCTCAAAGCCCGCAGTTTTATAAACAAATGCTTATTCCTGTTTATGAAAGGGTTTTTGAGATAGCCCCTGTTTTCAGAGCTGAAAAACATGAGACGGTGAGACACTTAAACGAGTATATAGGCGTTGATTTTGAGATGGGCTTTATTGAGAGTTTCTATGATATTATAAATATGGAAACAGGAATGCTCAAATTCGCTTTTAAGTATGTTAAGGAAAATTATTCGGACTGTGTTAAAAAGCTTAACATTGAGCTTCCCGCTATTGATGAGATTCCTTGTGTTAAATTTAAAGAGGCTAAAGAAATGGTTGCCGCTAAATACAACAGAAAAATTAAGGATCCTTATGACCTTGAACCGGAGGAGGAAAGACTTATAAGCCAGCTTTTTAAAGAGGAGTATAACAGCGATTTTGTTTTTGTCACGCATTATCCCATTAAAAAACGTCCTTTCTACGCTATGGACGACCCGGAAAATGAGAAATATACGCTGAGTTTCGACTTGCTTTACAACGGTATGGAGATTACGACGGGAGGGCAGCGTATTCACGATTATAAAACACAAGTTGACAAGATGATTTCAAAGGGGCTTAATCCGGATGATTTTGAAAGTTATCTTATGCTCCACAAGCAGGGATGTCCTCCGCACGGAGGTCTTGGAATGGGACTTGAGAGATTTTTAATGAAGCTTATCGACGAGAAAAATATTAGGGCGACATCTATGTTTCCGAGGGATATTACAAGGCTTAACCCATAAAATCGCATAGCATACCAATATTTTTATAATATGCCTACGAAGTGTAACTGAAAAAGATTTGTAAGGCGGCTTTGGAGAGATTATGAAACGGGACTAATGTCAGAAAAGGAGGATTTTTTGTATGCAGATTAATAATGAACTTATTACTTATCTTGAAGACCTTTC
Organism: uncultured Clostridia bacterium; assembly: GCA_910579745.1. GTDB lineage: Bacteria > Bacillota > Clostridia > Lachnospirales > CAG-274 > MGBC114079. Next base: position 66,318 of record CAJTVH010000006.1, read on the forward strand.
AAGACTGACTCTTTCAAAGGAAGAAGAGGAGAAGGCGAAAGTTGACCTTGAGAAAATATTGAATTATATAGATAAGCTTAACGAGCTTGACACGACGGATGTCGAGGCGATTTCCCATCCGTTTGCTTTTACTAATAATTTCAGGGACGATGTTACTGTCGATTCCACGGACAGAGATATTATTTTAGCGAACGCTCCAATGAAAAAGGACGGCTGTTTTAAAGTTCCAAAAACTGTTGATTAAGGAGAGTGTATTATGGATTTTTCTAATAAAACCGCTCTTGAGATAGGGCAGATGATTAAAAATAAAGAGGTAAGCTCTGTTGAGGTTACCAAGCAAACGCTTGAGAACATTAAAAATACGGAGAAAGATATAAACGCTTATATTTCTGTTCTTGAGGAAAAGGCGATTGAAAACGCCAAGAAAGTTCAGGAAAGAATTGACAGCGGAGAAGAGCTTTCACCCCTTGCCGGAGTTCCTATGGCGATTAAAGACAATATATGCACAAAAGGAGTCAACACCACATGCGGATCAAAAATGCTTGAAAGCTTTATTCCGCCTTATAACGCCACTGTCACGGATAAACTTGACGCGGCGGGGGCTGTTGTCTTAGGCAAGCTTAATATGGATGAGTTCGCTATGGGAGGATCTACAGAGACTTCCTATTTCGGGTCCACAAAAAATCCATGGGATTTGGAAAGGGTTCCTGGGGGGTCGTCGGGAGGTTCCGCCGCGGCTGTAGCGGCTGAGGAAGCGGTTTATACATTGGGCTCTGACACGGGAGGATCTATAAGGCAACCGTGTTCGTTCTGCGGTGTTTCGGGAATCAAACCCACATATGGAGCGGTTTCGAGATATGGTCTTGTGGCTTTCGCCTCTTCTCTTGACCAAATTGGGCCTGTGGGCAGGGACATTAAAGACTGCGCGGCTGTTCTTGAAATTATTTCAGGGCACGATTTAAAGGACTCAACCTCTATAAAAAACTCGGTTTTTGATTTTTCGGATTCTTTTACGGGGGACGTTAAGGGCCTTAAAATAGGTATTCCTAAAAATTATTTTGGCGATGGTCTTGACGCCGACGTTAAAGAGGCTGTTTTAAAAGCTTCCGAAAATCTTAAAAGCTTAGGCGCGGAAATAAGCGAGTTTGAGATGCCAGTTATCGATTACGCTATACCGGCTTATTATGTTGTGGCCTGCGCCGAGGCGAGTTCAAACCTTTCAAGATATGATGGTATAAAATACGGTTTTAGAAGCGAAAAGGGAGACGGTATACTAGACGTCTTTTATAACTCAAGAAGCGAGGGCTTCGGCATGGAAGTTAAAAGACGTATTATGTTAGGCTCTTTTGTTTTAAGCTCAGGCTATTACGACGCTTATTACAAAAAAGGTCTTCGCGTTAGGGGACTTATTAAAAATAATTTTGACGAGGCTTTCTCAAAATACGATATGATTTTATCACCGACGGCTCCGACTACCGCTTTTAAACTCGGTGAAAATACTTCTGACCCTCTCAAAATGTATTTGGGGGATATTTATACAGTTTCCGTAAATCTCGCCGGTATTCCCGCCGTGAATGTTCCATGCGGATTTGGTGAAAACGGTATGCCTATTGGTATGCAGCTTATTGGAAATGCGTTCAGCGAGCCTGTATTGGTTAAAGCGGCTTACGCTTTTCAGTCAAATACGGATTTTCATTTAAAAAAGCCCGAAATTGTTAAAGGAGGTCAAGCGTAATGAATTATGAAACAGTAGTTGGTCTTGAGGTTCATGTTGAGCTTTCCACGAAGTCGAAAATATTCTGCGGATGTACGACTGAATTCGGCGGGGAACCGAACACACATGTCTGCCCCGTTTGTACGGGTATGCCAGGAAGTCTGCCTGTTATGAACAAAAGTGTTGTTGAGTTCGCTATAAGAGCGGGACTTGCCCTTAACTGCGATATTACGAGATACAATAAATTCGACAGAAAAAATTATTTTTATCCCGACCTTCCTAAAGCTTATCAGGTTTCTCAGTTATATTTGCCAATCTGCCAAAACGGTAAAGTTGAGATTGAGGTTGACGGGGTGAAAAAGTATATAGGCATTCACGAGATTCATATGGAGGAGGACGCCGGAAAGCTTATACATGATCCGTGGGATGACTGTACCCTTGTAGATTATAACAGATGCGGAGTACCTCTTTTGGAAATAGTATCGGAGGCTGATTTCAGAAGCGCCGACGAGGTTATCGCTTATCTCACGAAGCTTAGGGATATTATGATGTATCTTGGGGTTTCAGACTGTAAAATGCAGGAGGGTTCTATGCGAGCCGACGTAAACGTTTCAGTGAGGCCTGTTGGGCAAAAAGAGTTTGGTACAAGAAGTGAAATGAAAAATATGAACTCTTTTAAAGCTATTTTCAGAGCGATTAATTTTGAGGCCAAACGTCAGATTGAGATTCTTGAGGAAGGCGGAAAAGTTGTTCAGGAAACGAGAAGATGGGACGAGAATAAAGACGCCAGTTTCGCTATGCGATCTAAAGAAAACGCTCAGGACTACCGTTATTTCCCTGAGCCGGATTTGCTTCCTATTGAGATAAGCGAAAGCTGGATTGAGGAGGTTGAAAGCAATTTACCGGAGCTTCCGGAAGACAAGAGGGCGAGATATATAAGCGAGTTTGGTCTTAGTGAGTACGACGCCGGAGTTATTACTTCCGCTAAACAGCTTGCCTATCTTTTTGAGGATACTACAGCCATATGCGGTAAGCCTAAGGAAGCCTGCAACCTTATTATGGGAGAGCTTATGCGGCTTTTAAGCGAGACGTCTGCTTTGCCAGAGGATATTAATGTGGACCCTAAAAAAGCCGCTGATTTAATTAATCTTATTGCTGACGGAAAAATTAACAGAAGCGTTGGCAAAGAGGTTTTTGAGGAAATTTTTAGAAATGACGTCGAGCCGGTTAAATATGTTGAGGAAAAAGGTCTCTTGATGCTCAACGACGACAGTCTCGTATCAGAGACTATAGATAAAGTTATCGCCGATAACCCCAAAAGCGTCGATGACTTTAAAAGCGGAAAAGAAAAGGCGTTTGGTTTCCTTGTTGGACAGACCATGAAAGCTCTCAAGGGGAAAGCGAATCCTCAGGCTGTCAATAAAATATTGAAAGAAAAACTTAAAAGTTTGTAGTTAAATTTTGTATATAAAAAAGGGGGCGTGTCTTTTTTAGAGGACACGTCCCTATAATGATAAGCTATTGTTAAAATAAAGATGTTAGTTCCTCAATACCTTTATATGACGATTTAACCGCGCGTATAAGGCTTCCGTCTTCAGCGTTAATATCAAAGTAATAGTAATAACAGCTTCGGACTCCGTATGTTACCGTATATATATTAAGTTTTAAATCATTATCATAATAAAGACAGACGTTTTTTTCGGTCATATGGGATACAGACATGTTTAATTTGTTTTTAAGCAGTTCAGTCGCTGTATTTAACGCCTCTTCTTTGCTAATTCCGCCGTTTGCTATTACGGAGGTCTCAAATTGTTTTTGTTCTTTTAAAAAATTTTCCCTTATTGCCGACGCTTCGCCGCTTTGAGATACGCTGTACTCTCTTTTGTAATTAAAGTCGATAATTTCCAGAAGTTCCTCGTCGGTCATCTCGTGTTCTGGCAAATAAAAGAAACTTGTGTCTTTTATATAACAAATTAGATCTTTTTTAGGCTGTTCTTTACTGTCTATTACTGTAATTTCTTTTTGTGGAAATTTTCCGTTGTTATAATCAATGTAAAGTTTAGCCATACGCTCTCTTTCAGATTGAGAGTATTCCCTGGAGAAAATATCCGCTTCAGATGTTCGCTCGCTCATTATATTCTGAGTGTTTTTTATCTCATCTTTAGGCATATTTTCCATACGGGTTTTTACTAAAGACTGTATACCGGCGTATATAGGTATACCAGCGAGAAGTATTACTATAATAATAGACGCCGCTATTAATGGCCGTATTTTCTGTTGCTTTGTTTTATTTTTTTTGTCCTCTATTCTTTTTTTCACATTTTCAATAATTTCTTTTTGTGTTTTTTCGCTCATATGAATATTATCCATTGTTTCTTTTATTTTTGATAAGTTCATTTATATGCCTCCTTACATAATATGTACAGCTGTTTCCTGCCACGCTGCATTCTTTTTTTCACGGCGTTTTCAGAGATTTTTAGAATACCTGAGATTTCTTTGACGCTGTACCCTTCGGCGTAATACAGGTAAATTACCATTTTTTGTTTTAAAGGGAGCTCAAGAAGCTCTGTTAATATCTCTTTATGTTCCTCGGCTGGAAGACTGTTAGCGAGTTCATCTATAGATATTTTAGGATGCCGTATTCTGAAACGAATCATATTGCGGCTTATATTTGTGGCGACTCGTATAAGCCAAGCTTTCTCATGGTTTTCATCTGAGAAATTAGGTCTTTTCTCTATATATACGCAAAATGTGTCTTGAACGGCGTCCTGAGCGTCATGTTCATCGCAAAGAATGATAATACAGACCTTGTAAATTAAGTTGTTGTATTTTATTACTGTTTCTTCTATATCCATATTTTTCACCTCCTTATATTTATAAAACACCTGAGAATATTTAAAGGTGACATTTTTTATAATTTCTCGTAGGTATTTTAGTTTTCAGATATGTTCTACATCAATTCAATCATAATTATAAGGGAAAAAACTTATTTTATTTGAGATTTTTTAGAGTGCCTTACAATCTTTTTAAATTGGAATTGCTGTAAATAATTATAACTGACAAAAGGTTTTTCAGATACGTCCTAGTTAAAGCTATTTTGGTATAAATAGAAAAAATATTTTTTTCTATTTATTATGGAATTGCTATATATGAAGTATTGCTTTATTTCAAATACTTGGAAAAATATTTAAAAATCAGGCAAAGTATAGCTAAAATGATTTTTAGCCACTGAACTTATTTATTTTTAAGTTTGATGACTGTAAAGCAAAGTGTATTTTGATATGTTATCGGAAATATATACTCTATAAAAGTTTACAAATTTAATTTATAAAATATATTGACAAAACGGAAAATGGTGGTATACTATAAAACATAGTATTTCTATATGAAATATAAACAATTATAAACGCCGCATATGATAATAAAATTAAATTAAAAAAATAATGCGCTGAATATTCTGACGCAAAAAAATAAAAGTTTTATTGAAATTATATCAAATAATATATATAATATAAAGGAGATTGAGAATTATGGCAAAAAGAGAATGGAAATTTGAAACAAAACAATTACATATAGGTCAAGAAAAGGCAGACGCTGTTACGGACGCTAGGGCGGTGCCTATTTACGCGTCGTCATCATATGTTTTTCATAACTCTAAACACGCCGCCGACCGCTTTGGGTTAAAAGACCACGGAAATATTTACGGAAGGCTCACTAATCCAACCCAAGAAATATTTGAGGAAAGAATGGCCGCTCTTGAGGGAGGTGTAGCGGCGCTGGCGACAGCCTCGGGCGCCGCGGCTGTTACTTATACTATTCAGGCTCTGGCTCAGGGAGGAGGGCATATTGTCGCATCAAAAACAATTTACGGAGGTACGTATAACCTGCTTGAGCACACTCTTCCCGCTTACGGAATTACGACGACTTTTGTCAATCCTGAGGAGGAGGGGGCTTTTGCCGCGGCTATTAAAGAAAACACAAAAGCGATTTTTATAGAAACTTTAGGAAATCCTAATTCTAATATTATTGATATAGAAAAGGTTTCCAAAATCGCTCATGATAATAAAATACCTCTTGTTATTGATTCCACTTTCGCTACTCCTTATCTCGTAAGACCTATTGAGTATGGAGCGGATATTGTTATTCACAGTGCCACAAAATTTATCGGCGGGCATGGTACGGCCATAGGCGGAGTAATTATTGACAGCGGAAAGTTTGACTGGGAGGCTTCAGGAAAGTTTCCGGTTTTTGTCAATCCTAACTCATCTTATCATGGAGTAAGTTTTGTTAAGGCTGTAGGGGCTGCCGCTTTTGTTACTTATATAAGAGCTATTTTGCTTCGTGATACAGGTGCTACTTTATCTCCGTTCCACGCATTTTTGTTTTTACAGGGGCTTGAAACGCTTTCGCTGAGGGTTGAGAGGCATGTCTCAAACGCTCTTAAAGTTGTTGATTATCTTAACAAGCATCCTAAAGTTGAGGCGGTTCACCACCCATCTCTTGAAAGCGACCCAAGCAATACTCTTTATAAAAAATATTTTCCAAGGGGCGGAGGGTCTATTTTTACTTTTGAGATTAAAGGCGGGGAAAAAGAGGCGCATAAATTTATTGATAACCTTGAGATATTTTCTCTTCTCGCCAATGTGGCGGACGCTAAATCTCTTGTTATTCATCCCGCTACGACGACTCATTCCCAGTGTAATGAGCGGGAGCTTAAAGAACAGGGAATTAAACCAAATACAATAAGACTTTCTATTGGCATTGAAAATATTGATGATTTAATCATAGCTTTGCACGACGCTTTTGAGGCTGTGAGATAATGACTTTAAATTAGTGTATGGCACTTGGGACAGTAGAACCATTAATTTGAGTTTTGGCGGTTATTGAGTAAAATAATAGTATTAAATAATTCAATTTAATGAGGATAACTTTAAAACATTGGCGTTATTATTAGAAATCGTATATGAAAGAAGGGTTTTTATTTATGTCCAGAATATATAAAAAAATAACCGACCTCATTGGTGGAACGCCTTTATTGGAGCTTTCTAACTATGAAAGGGAAAATAAGCTTAAAGCGACAATTTTAGCTAAACTTGAGTATTTTAATCCGGCGGGTTCTGTAAAGGACAGAATCGCTAAAGCTATGATTGACGACGCCGAGGAAAAAGGTTTGCTTAAAAAAAATTCGGTTATTATCGAACCTACTTCCGGAAATACGGGGATTGGGCTCGCTTCTGTTGCCGCGTCGAGAAAATATAGAATTATTTTAACTATGCCGGAAACGATGAGTACTGAAAGACGAAATATATTAAAAGCGTATGGCGCGGAGCTTGTTTTGACGGAAGGGGCGAAAGGTATGAAAGGGGCTATTGAGAAAGCTGAGGAACTTTCTAAAGAAATTCCTGACAGTTTTATTCCGAGCCAGTTTACAAATCCAGCTAACCCCGCTTATCATAAAGCTGTTACAGGACCTGAGATATGGAATGACACAGACGGGAAAGTAGATATATTTATCGCCGGAGTGGGTACGGGAGGAACCGTCAGCGGGGTAGGAGAATATCTCAAATCCCAAAATCCAGATATTAAAATTATTGCCGTTGAGCCGTCTAATTCACCTGTTTTGTCAGAAGGAAAAGCGGGAGCTCATAAAATTCAGGGTATTGGGGCGGGCTTTGTTCCGGAAACATTAAATACGAAAGTTTATGATGAGATTATCAAAGTTGAGGACGAGGACGCTTTTGAGACGGGGCGAAAAATAGCTTTATTGGAAGGGGTTCTTGTCGGGATTTCATCCGGAGCGGCTGTATGGGCTGCCCATGAAATCGCGAAAAGACCGGAAAATAAGGGAAAGGTTATTGTGGCCTTGCTTCCTGATACAGGAGACAGATACCTTTCAACTTCTATGTTTTCATAGATATAGTAAATAAGTTTGAGAAATGTAAAAACAGTTAAGTTTATAATTATTTTTTGGAGGCGGCATACTCCCTTGTCTATACCGAAAAGGTTGACGAGGAGAGAGGTGTTAGGCGTTTTGCTTATTTGTTTTTAAATTAATTATAATACTGTTTAGTTTGTCATAAGTAAAAAATAAATAATATTGAAAAACAAGGCGAAATTCAGCGATAACTGGGTTTTGTCTTGTTGAAGTTATTAGGAGAGTAAATATTATGATGCTGAAAGATATTCAAAAGGAAATTTTAAAATTGAAAGAGGAAAAGGACATTTGTATATTAGCCCATAGCTATCAGGCGAGAGAGATTGTTGAGATAGCTGATTTTTCAGGGGATTCTTATGCTTTAAGTGTGAAAGCGTCTGAGGTTTCAAATAAAAACGTTATTATGTGCGGTGTTAGATTTATGGCGGAAACCGTTAAAATTTTATCACCTCAAAAAAAAGTTTTCCTTGCTCATCCTGACGCCGGTTGTCTTATGGCTGATGGAGCGGATAAAGAAAGTATCTCTAAAGTGAAGGAAAAATATAAGGATTATACGGTGGTAGCGTATATAAACACAACAGCCGACTTAAAAACCATATGTGACGTATGTGTGACTTCATCCTCCGCTGTTCAGATTGTTAAAAATATTGATAATGACAATATTTTATTTATACCGGACTGTAATCTGGGAAATTATGTGGCTAAGCGACTTCCGGACAAGAATATTAAGCTTATACAGGGAGGCTGTCCTGTTCACGCGGGAGTAGCTTTAAGTGACGTATATAAAGCGAGAGAAAAATATCCTAACGCCTCTTTACTTGTTCATCCGGAATGTGTTCCGGATGTTGTGGAGCTCGCTGATTTTGTCGGTTCAACCTCAGCTATTATGGATTACGCGAAAAATTCTGATGAAAAGGAATTTATTATTGGTACGGAGTTAAGTATAGCGGAGCATCTCTCATATGAACTTCCCGATAAAAAATTTTATTATCTTTCCGCGGAGCTTATATGTAAAGATATGCGTCTTACGACTTTAATGGATGTGTATAATCTCGTTAAAGGAAAGGGCGGAGCCGAGATTAATCTTGATGAGGATATTATAAGAGACGCGAGAAAGTGTATTGATGAGATGATAAGGCTTAATCATAAATAACTTTTATGGTTTATATTACGACAATTCTGGTATAGATAAAAACAAAAAATTATTTTGTATATTCGGCTATTGAAAATTACCGAATATATAGGGTTTTCTGTCGGGCACGCGCTTATAAAGCGTTTTTTGTTAAATTATGAAAAAACAATGAAAGAATAAAAAGGCGGATTTTAGTAAAAATTGATATGTCAGGAAATTGTCTTATTGTTTCTCGCTAAAAGTTTTATGAATTGTCATAAATCTGTAATTGTTGTAGGTTAAGGTATAGAGTGTTAAAAATCATTTTTAACGTTTTTAAATCATATACTGTTAATTGATTACAGCGATTTCTATATATTTTTAAGGAAATAAAGTTATTTCAATTAAAAGTTTATGAATTATTTCCTAATATATAAAATGGAATCTCTGTAATATGAAATATTTCTAAAAATTATATTTTTCCGAAACAGGAATTGTTTTGATTTTTGGACACGTGATATTTATTTAATTGAGTTTATCGAACAGGTTTGTTGTACAAACATTAATTTTTATGGAGGTTTTATTTTTATGAAAGTTTTGCTATTAAACGGAAGTCCACACAAAGAGGGATGTACTTACACAGCTTTATGTGAGGTTGGAAAAGTTTTAAAAGAAAACAATATTGAGACGGAAATTTTTCAAATAGGAACGAATCCGATAGCTGGGTGTATCGCTTGCGGGGCTTGTTTAAAAAACGGAAAATGTTTCAGGGATGACAAAGTAAATGATTTTATTGAGAAAGCTAAAGAAGCGGATGGTTTTGTTTTTGGCTCCCCCGTTTATTACGCTGGCGCGGCGGGACAAATTTCTTCTTTCCTTGACAGGGCTTTTTATGGAAGAACTTCTATTTTCGCAGGTAAACCCGGGGCCGCCGTGGTAAGCTGCAGGAGAGGAGGGGCGTCAGCCGCTTTTGACCAGATTAATAAATATTTTACTATCTCGAAAATGCCTGTCGTTTCTTCTCAATATTGGAACCAAGTGCACGGAAACAGTCCAGAGGAGGCAGTCAAAGACCTTGAGGGAATGCAGACTATGAGAACACTGGGAAATTATATGGCGTGGATTTTAAAATGTATTGACGCGGGGAAAAAGGCGGGGATTGATAAACCAGCGGATGAGCCGCCTGTAAAGACTAATTTTATAAGATAGTTTATTTTGACAATATGCCGATTTTTAATCGGTATATTGTTTTTTTATGTATAATGATTGTTATTATAATTAATTCCTGTATTGCCATATTTACACGAATTTATACTTTTATTTTTATTTATTTTATGTTAAAATTAGAAAGTTGATAATCGGCGTGTGTCTGATATAGTCAATAAACTTGAAAAGAAACAAAAGGAGGTGTGACAAAAATTATTTTTATGAGGCGGCGGAGGAAGAGCGTAGCCTATGCCGACCCGGCTTGGGCGTATAGGCGAACGGAAATCGAAGCTTTGCGACTGGCCGTAGCATAGAGAAAAGGATTTTTAGCCGTGTTGAGCTTGTTTATTTTTAAGTTTGTTTACTATAACTAAAATATTGGGAAAAACCAATAAAAAGATAAGTTTTATAATTAATATTAAATATGTTTAGGAGGAAGAATATGAGAAAGTTTTTAAAAATCAGCAAATTAGTATCGTCGGTGTTGATATGTTCTCTGCTCATCACCGGATGCGGTCCGTTAAGCGACGCTGATGAGGTTGTTCTTGATTTAGACGGTACAATTTTTAGTGACATGAACGCTCAGGAGGAAAATAAAGGGGAAGAGGAAAAAGACGAGCTCATTGTGGCGTTTATGTTTGACGGCCAGATAAATGACGGCGGATACTCACAGATGCATGATCAGGGAAGGCAAAAAGTCGAGAAAATAGAGGGTGTGAAAACAATTTATAAAGAGGGTGTTCTTGACGATGAAAAGCAAGTTGAGGAAGTCTGCGAGGAATTTATAAAAAACGGCGCTAAAGTGATTTATGGAACAAGTTTTGGGCATATGGACGGTATGTATAACGAGGCGGAAAAACATAAAGACGTAACATTTATTCACTGCAGCGGTTATAAAAAACTTGACAATATGAGTAACTTTTTTGGAAAGATTTATCAAATGCGTTATTTGACAGGCATAGCCGCTGGTTCTGTCACAAAATCAAATAAAATAGGGTATGTGGCGGCTTTTCCCATTCCGGAAGTTATAAGAGGAATAAACGCTTTTACGTTGGGAGTTCAAAAGGTTAATCCTGAAGCCGTTGTTGAGGTTTTATGGACCTCAACATGGAACGACTATGAGCTGGAGAAAAGCACCGCCGAAAAATTAATTGATAACGGGGCGGACGTTATCGCCCAGCATCAGAATACGACAGGACCTCAAGCCGCGGCGAGGGAGCGTGATATTTATTCCGTTGGATATAACAGGGATATGTCTTATGAAAATGAAAAACAAATTACGGCGGCTATATGGGACTGGGGAATATATTACACGGAATGCACCAAAAAAATTCTCGACGGAAAGTGGAAAACAGGTTCGGAATGGCTTGACGCTTCAAGCGGGCTTGTTGATATAGCGCCTGTTTCAGATTATGTGAGCCTTGAGACTAAAAATTTAATTGAGGAAGAAAAAGCGAAAATTTTAAACGGAGACGATAAGATTTTTTTGGGTCCTATTTATAATCAGAAAAACGAACTTGTCATTAAGGAGGGCAATAAGCTTTCCGACGAGGAATTGAGCTCGATGTCGTGGTTCATAAAAGGCGTAGACGGAAAATTGGAGTAGAGAGGTGATTTTTTATGGATTGGTATAAAAATCTTAAAATAAACAAAAAACTTTTAATCGCTTTTAGCTTAACTATTTTTGTAAGTTTAATTTTTGGTGTATTTGCAATATCGACTCTTTTAGATGTAAGCGGAAGTTATCACGGCAGGATTAATCAGAATCTTGAGGTTGTGAAAAAGATAGACGAGCTTAAAGAAAGTGTGTATACATATGTTATTGACGCGAATAGTCTTATACTTCATACCGCTAATAACTCAAATGTTTCTGATATTTCAGATGAAATGGAAAACATGAGAGAGCTTGTTTCAGAAAAACTCGAATGGTATAAACAGTATCTTAAAGATAAATCCAACAAAGTGGAGTATATGACTTTTATCGACAATCTTATAGACAATTCACAAAAATATTTTGACGCTATGGATAACGCTATAGAATTAGCTAAAAATGGAAGCACTAAAGACGCTATAAATATTATTGATAAAAATTATAGTTTTTATGAGGAGCTTTTAAAAGGCTGTGATATTATTTCGGGATCAACTATAAACAATCTGATAAAGAATGCTAATAAAATAAACAATTACTCGAATACCGCTGTTTTAGTACTTATTGGTATTTTATTCTTTTTAATTTGTGTTTCCATCAGTATAGCTTTATTTGTCTCATGGTTTATAAGGAAACCAATTATTGATCTTGAGAAAGCTGCTATGGATGTATGTAATGGTAATTTTGATGTAGTAATAAAGTCAAAATATAAAGATGAGCTTGGCAATTTATCTAATTCTATTGGAAAGATGATGAGCATTTTAAAAAGTCTTCTTAATGAAATAAATGATACTTCTAAACTTCTTCATAACGGCGAGACAGATGTGAGAATTAACGGCAAAAATTATTTAGGCGCTTATAATTCTGTCGCTGAGTCTATTAATAATGTTATTGACGAACTGCTTGACGATACGGATAAAGTTATCGAGTGTATTCAAGGATATGGAAACGGCAATTTTGACGCTAAGATTAAGAGATTTCCCGGAAAGAAAAATGAAATTAACGTAGCTCTTGACGCCATCAGAAATAATTTTGTTTCTATTTCCGAAGATATTAATTCAATGATTAACGCCGCTATAAAAGGAGAGCTTGAATACACTATAGACTCATCTTCCTATCAAGGTGACTGGAACAATATAGCGAATGGGCTTAACACTGTTTTGCGGACTGTTAAAAAGCCTTTAATAAGCGTTTCGGATACTCTTAAACAGCTTGCCGACGGTAATTTTAAAGTTAAAATAGAAGAATCGTTTTCAGGTGATTTTGAGGTTATGAAAAATAACCTTAACAATACTATAGAAATAGTTTCGGATTATATTCAGGATATTTCCGATATTTTAATAAAATTATCAAAACAAGATTTAAGCGTTGAGATAAAGAAGAACTATATAGGTGATTTTGAGGATATTCAAAACGCTTTAAATCTTATTTTACTTAACTTTAATAGTTTGCTTAGAGAAATTGGAAATTCCGCTAACAGCGTCGCTGATAACGCCAAGAATATTTCAGGAAACAGCTCAAAGCTTGTCGAGGGAGCGGCTTCACAAAACAACTCTGTATACGAGTTAAACTCTATGATAAAAAATATTTCTGAAAATTCCACGGTAAATTCTGAAAAGTCGCAGAAGGTTAATGAAATCGCTCTCGCGGCGCAAAATTACGCCGTAGAGGGAAGTCAAAAAATGCGGGATATGCTTAGCGCTATGAAAGAGATTAACGACGCAGCTGAAAGTATCTCAAACATTATTGACGTTATTGACGATATTGCTTTTCAGACAAATATTCTTGCTCTTAACGCTGCCGTTGAGGCGGCGAGGGCGGGCGACAGCGGAAAAGGGTTCGCTGTTGTCGCCGACGAGGTAAGGAGTCTCGCTGGAAGAAGTCAGCGGGCCGCTAAAGAAACGGGAGAGTTTATAAACAGTTCTTTGGCTAAAATTGAGTTTGGTGTGGAAATCGCCAATACAACATCTGACTCACTTAACTTAATGATTGAGCAGGTTAAGGAAATCGCTGTGCTTATTGACGAATGCGCTATCGCTCTTAAAGATGAGGCATCAGCTTTAGATGACATTAGCCAGAGTGTAAGCGATATTTCAGAGGTGGCGAGAGATAACAATTCTTTAAGCATAAGAAGCGAGGAATTCGCGGAAGCCCTTGTTAAGCAAGCGGCTGTATTTAAATCCGCTGTTGATAATTTTATATTAAAATAATTAGATAATTTAGATTGACGGTTAGGCGGATTATAATAAATTAGGCTGTGGATAGATTTAAATCCACAGCCTAATTTATTAAACAGATATGATATATAAAGAGATAAAAAATTATTATACTATAGTCAAACAACTTAAAAATAAACAAGTTCGGAGGCTGAGAATTCTTTTTACCTTGTTGCCGACGGCCGGCATATGCGGCGGACTACGCTTTCTAGGACGCCTCGCGAAAATAATTTTCAGTTCGCCTCCTTTCGCTCATTTTCAAGTTGTTTGACTATATATATTTACAGAAAGATATAGCCAAATCGTTTATAGTGAAACAATAAAAGAATGAACAAACAAACTTTAATAAATCTGATGTATTAAGGTATTATTTTAGTGTTTCATATTAAAAACTTTATGAATTGATATAAAAAAGCAGGTCTATTATACTAATTCAGCGATTTTCTCAACAGCTACATAAATTTCCGAAATCTCGTACCATGTTGGAAAATCCACAATACCGGATTGAGGTAAATTAAATATTTGTTGGAACTTTCTTACAGCCTCTGCCGTTTGCTCGCCATATATTCCGTCAACCCTTAGTTTAGGTATAGCTGTATAGGTGTTTGAAATAGCGTTTAATTGGGTTTGAATTGTTCGTACGCTGTTACCGCTTGAGCCTACTTGCAAGTTTTCATTGGGAAAAGAAGAGGGAACGCCGTTGACTTGTTCCGCCTGCGTTAAATATATGTCGTCCCCGTAATAATATCTTAAAATCTGACTGGCCGTATATCCCTGATCCGCCAGATTTTTGCTTCCCCATTGAGAAAGCCAGTTAGGACACGATACTTTTGAGCCGTCGCAGTATTGCGTAAATAACGGCTGTCTGATACCGGGTTTTGTTATATAAGTGGTAAACATTTCATCAACTATTACTGAGATTTCCTCATAAATGTTTCGTCCGTATGAAAAAGCTTGGTCATACGCTGTAGATTACGTTAAGAAACGGAACTTATTTTTTAAAAAGACTTTAAAAAGATTTGAGCGTTTTTCCCGTCATATTCTATTCTATCGACAACATCTTTAATGATGTTTCTGACTTCAAGAAGTTGTTCCGGCGTTTTTATTTCTATGTCAATAGCTCCGTTTCTTATTTTCTCAACCGCTTTTAAAGCTATGCTTATATTTGTGAACTTTACATCACATGAGTTTATTTTCTCAATAATATTTATTTTTTTTAATTTTAAGGTTTTTATCTCTTTATCAAGATTTTCAATTTCGGAAGTTATGTAAGAAAGAAGAGTTTTATTTTCTGTAGCCGCTACTTTATGAACAAGGGATTTTATAACCGTGTCTGTTTCTTTAATTTTCTTTTCCACCTGTGTCAGTTGTTTTTGCAAATCATAATCTAAAAGATTTGTTCGGCTTTTTATCACGTCAAAGTCGGTTATTTGGCTATTTTCGTCAAACAGCATTGATTTTAATGAGCTTATAATTTCTCTGTCAAGTTTATCGCCTCGGGCGTTTTTTAAATCGCACAGGGTTCTTTTTGAGTCTTCTTTTTTTTCACAGCAATAATAGAAACGGTCACCGCTTATACTTGACGGGCGCATATAGCTCCCGCATTTTTTACATCTTAAAAGGCTTGACAAAAGTCCCTTTTTTCCTATAGGGCGTCTTATTGTCAAAGATTTTCTCGCTTCAATTATATCTTGAACCTTTATCCAATTTTCAGAGGAGATTAGAGGTTCATGTTCTCCTACAGACACAATCCATTCGCTGTAATCAGTATAATAAGTGGCGTTTGAGGCGAGTTTTGTTCTCCGTAAAATACTTATGCCGTGTTTACCGTCAAATTTTTCTTTAGGAACCGCTATTTTAACACCTTTATTGGCTAAATACTCATAGGCTAAGGAGTCGGCTGTCATATATATAGGGTGGGTTAGCAGCCGTCTTATTGATATACATTTGTAATCCTTTCCATTTCTGTTTGTAATTCTGTTTTGCATACAATATCCTTGAATTTTATTTATGCTCTGCCATTCTAAGTATTTATCAAAAATGAATTTTACTCTCTCGCTTTCCTCTTTATTTATTTTTAATATATTATATTTTTTGGATGTTCCGTTTTTATCAATATACTCAATTTTAACTTTATCGTAACCTTCCGGCGGAATTGCCCCTAAAAATCTTCCTGTAGAAGCCAAACCTGTAAAGTTATCAACTATTCGCTCAGAAATTGTCTCTCGTTCAAGCTGGGCGAATACAGCGAGGATATACATCATCGCTCTGCCCATTGGCGTTGATGTATCAAACTGTTCTTTTAATGAAACATAAGAGCACTTATAAGAATCCAACATATCAACAAAGTTAGAAAAGTCGCTTATATTTCTGCTTATTCGGTCAAGTTTATAGCTTATCAGTACGTCAAATTTTCTTTTTTTTATTTGGCTTTGAAGTATATTGAATTGGGGTCTATCGGTATTTCCGCCTGAAAAGCCCTCATCTTCGAATATAGTTATATCTGAATCTGGATACTGCATATTAACATATGCTTTGCAGGCGTTTATTTGGTTTTGAATACTTTCTCCTTTTTCTGAAAGTCTTGATTTTCGGGCATAGATTGCTATATTCATAGAACCACCTCAGAAGTTTTAAGATTTTATAAAAATTTAAATATTAGATTATAACAGTATTTATTAGCAGGAGATAATTTGAAATTTTATTTCTATGGTAAAAATGGTGTTTTCGATAATAAAAAAGCAACAGATTTATTAAAATTAAAACTGCTACTTGACTTTATTGTATAAAAGTGTTATTATAATGGCACAAAGGGCAGTCAGCTCCACGAGAGTGGCTTCCACAGTTACTGAGTTATTTTGAAAATAACCACCATAGCTTGGTAGGCGGGGTGGTTATTTTTTTGTGCCTATGTAGATTGTCACTATAAGCATAGAAAAATCTATCAATAAAGATAAAAGTTCATAATTACTCATAGCGCCACCTCCCTTCGGAAGTGGAAACCATACCCCGCAGACCGGCTGCCCTATTAAATTATAACAGTTTTTATTAAGTTGTCAATTAATTCTAAAAAAGTTGTTTTTTTATATAAATTATTTCTATTGGCAAGAGATAATTTGAAATTTTATACTTTGCTAAAAGTGGTGTTTTTCGATAATAAAAAAGTAACAGATTTATTGAAAACTAAAAACTGTTACTTGACTTTTTATAGAAAAAGTGTTATTATAATGGCACAAAAGGCAGTCAGCTCCACGAGAGTGGCTTCCACAACTAAAAGATTATTTTAGAGAAAAATAACCGCCAAAGCGGGTCAGGCGAGGGTGGTTATTTTTTTGTGCCTAAAATTATAGCTACAAGTGTTCCGAATGCTATCATAAGTGATATTGCCTCGTATGTACTCATAGTCACCACCTCCTTTCGGAAGTGGAAACCAATCCCCCGCAGTCCAACTGCCCAATTTAATTATAGCATTTTTTGTTTGACTGTCAATTTAATTTAAAAAAAATTTGTCTTTTTCTGATAAGACCATACCCGTATAAATTTTAAACTAATAGAGCAATGAATTTTTATTATTTATCTATTTATTTAGAAATTTCTGTAAAAGTCTGCATAGCTTTTAATACAAGAAAAAAATTGACATCTTTTAACTTACGCTGATAGAATTTTAGTATAATTGTCTTTTTTACTCCATAAAATTGGAAAAGTATCACATCTCTCTAATAAACTTATTGCTTTTTTAGAAACTTTTTTGTTAATATCATGTATAAATGTATATAATTTTGCATCTTCATTTCTTTGTTCTTTTACGTCATTCCATGCAAATAATATTGATTGGGCTTCTTTGTAATCTAAATTATTTACAACGTTAATAATTCTTTCGGGAGCTTTTTTTGATTTTGTTATAACAAAATCATAGTTAGTAGCAAATGTACTAGTTCCAATAAATGAGACATTTGATACATAACGTATATCATTTTCATCAAGATAATTTTGTACATCTTCCCAAAACAATGATTGAACATTGTTTTGAGAGAGGTTAAATAAATCACTTATTTTTATCATACATTGAGATAACATATGTTTTTTTGCGCTTATATCTTCAAGAGCACATTCTACATAAAGTTCATTGCTTTCTGATTTTTTTATTCCATGTCCATTTAATATATTATTAAATATCTCAGTTCGTTTGTTACTGTTAAATATATCAAAGTTTGATAATTCTAATTCATTTAATGTATTTCCATCATCACTCAAACGATAAAAATTATCTTTTAATTTTTCTATATAAAATTCTGTATGGTCATTGTTTCTGTCTAAAAAAGGCAGAGTAATCCTAAATAAATTATCTTCTATTTTATACTGTTCAATATTTTCATTTAACCAATCCAAATAATTTTTTTTAAAATCAATATCTTCATTCATTTAAATCACGCCTTGGAAATTATTGATATTATTATTTATATCTATATTACAAAATAAACAGAAATCTGTAAAGACGTTTAAAAAACTATTAATATCTTTAAAATACTCATTATTAAAATCTTCTAAACTATATGCCCATTTTAGATCATACCCCTCTTTATATATGTGAATGTGGTTTCTTGATGTAATCGTTGAATCTGGATTTGTATGAGGGGGTGCGTCTATTTCAATTCGAACAAGCAATTCATTTAGATTGGCACATCTATTTTGTAACTTTATTTTTTTTTAACTCAATTCTGCAACGTCTGTCTACATCTAATATAAACTTGTTTTTTTTATCTTGACTTATAATATTATAGTTTTTGTAGCAATTTTTATGAGTAAGTTCTATTTTTTTATTTACAAATATTTTTTTGACTTCCATAAGTTTTTCAAATTCTGTATCTGTTAATATCATTAAATATAACCCCTTAAAATTTATTTTCGTATTTCATTTTTTTCCCTTTTATATATTTTTAACTAAACAATTTTAATGTGGTTATAGCTATTTTTATGTCCCATTAGTCACAAAGGATATTATCAAAGATAAAATCTCATATGTACTCATAGCGCCACCTCCCTTCGGAAGTGGAAACCATACCCCGCAGACTGACTGCCCTATTAAATTATAACAGTTTTTATTTAGTTGTCAATTATTTCTAAAAAAATTATTTCTTTTGGAAAAATTATATTAGTTTAAATTTTACACCGATACGGCAATGATTTTGAATTTTATTAGTATAAAAAATTAAACTAATTTCGTGTATTATTTGTACCATTTTGTTAAAGTCAACAAAATGGTTAATTATAAAATTTTGTTATTTCTTTTTTTGTTTTACGCATTTTTTATATTTAACAAAGTCTGTTAAGTTGTCAATTAATTAAAAAGAATTAATATTATAAAATTTTTGTAGTTTTTTGTAAAAAGAATGTTGCGAAAAATTGTTGCTATAATGCTACTAATTCTCTTTTCAAGTTCTTTATTACTTTTTTTATTAAAGCAAACAAGCAGCTTTTATATAAGAGTAAAAAATAATATGAGATTATTTATATTTTTCAAGAGTGTAGAATTTTAAAAGATTTTTCTTATTCAGTAATTTCTTTTACTAGTATGGAAAATAAAATACCCGTCACAAGACTGTCATTTAAGGCCCTGTGTTCTCCTGAAAAAGGAATTCCAGTATGCTTGCATAAGGTTCTAAGTTTATAATTTTCAACTCTATTTAGGTTATCCGCATATTTTGCAAGGTTGTCATGGTCTTTGTATTCGTTGTAATTTTTCTTTTTAAAAACTTTTTTAGAAAGTTCAAGTGTATCATAGTATTTTCTTTTTATCGTGGTAAAGTCATACCCATTTTTATATAGGAATTTCAAATCAAAAGATAGATTGTGCCCTACTAAATTAGAATTTCCGATAAAATCAGATAGGCTATTAGCTATTTCGTTAAAATATGGTTTGTCTGACACCATCAAATCAGTTATGTTATTTATCTGAGTTGCTTCGGCTGGTATAGGCTTTTTGGATTTTAATAAAGTTGTAAAACATTCTGTTGGTGAAAAATCAGAAAATCTTACTGCGGCGACTTCTATAATTTCACAAGTGCCTACTTGAAGCCCTGTTGTCTCAACATCAATAACTACATATTCCGACATCCTATCGGCTATATTTTTTTTAGTAACGTTAGTGAATTTGATTTCTGGCATATCTTTAATAGCATTCTTTTTTACAGCATCTGAAATACTTATAGCTACTTTATTTTCTTTAAGTGAAGAAAGCATTTTATGAAAATCTTCTTCCTTTAAATCTGCGGTAACTGTTTTTGTTGCAGAAGTATTATTGCACATTGTAGAAGAGTCATTGTGATAGCTATAATAGTCAAAGGTACTCTCGTCATTATTAGGTTGTTCTTTTTTAGTCAGTGATACTGCAAAAACACATCCCACAATAAAAAGAATTGCTATAAAAATTAATGCTTCCCATCCAAATATCAATACTATTATCCCACAAAAAATAATAAAACTAATGATTGCTCCCAACTATTTTACCTCCTTTAAAGTGTTTGTTCTGTAAATTATAGAGTAGCCATAGTTACAATTATAATGTAATTATACAATAAAATATAAAAGATACAGTATTTTTTTATTTATCTTCGTTTAAATTCTGAGATTCAAGTTCAAAAGCGAAAGAGAGAAGTTTGGTTTGCTCTCTAACATTTAGGTTTTTAAAGACTCTTAAAAGTTCGGCGGCTTGTTCTGAAAGTTCGGCTTTTTGAGTGTTGTGTACAGTTATTTTAGCGGAGTTAGTTCCTACGGTGCTGTTTGTGATTGTAGAACCGGAAAAGTCACTTGATGATACTATTTTAATAGGATTATCTGTTCTACCTAAAAGATAATCAACAGAACAATTAAGATAATCGGCAATTTTAGCAAGATTATCAGCTCTTGGCATAGATGCTCGCATATTAGACATAGTATTATAGTTTAAATCTATATCTTCAAGCAATTGGTTTATTTTTATAGATTTTGATTTTGCAACAAATTTGATTTTTGTAGCAACATCTTGTGGATTATACACAAAATACACCTCCAATTTTTATATAACATTGATAAAATCTATAAAATAATAGAATATATATTGACAATCTATAAAAATATAGATATAATATAATCAAGTTAAGAAATTCACTAAAAAGCACAAAAAGATATTAGGCTATAAAATATATAGAATTGGCGTTCATATATTTGATATAAATTTTTATGGCTTATGTGAAGAAATTAACAGTTTAATATTATTGTATCATAAAAAAAATAAAATGCAAATATGTATTAAAAAAATTGTCAAAATTTAAAGGGGGTATGCAAATATTGATGATTTTGGAAAGTAAAAACTTTGGTATAGAAGTAAAAAAAAGACTTCTTGATATGGGTATGAAACAAACTGAGCTTGCTGAAAAAATAGGAGTGAGCGAATCTTATATCAGTGAAGTCCTTAGTGGAAAAAGGGAATCACTTAACGCAAGAAAAAAGATTCTTTCTATCATAAAAGAAAGAATCGACCAGCAGGAAAAGATAGTAGCGGAGCGGGAAGTGGATTAGGGGGGATAGAATGGAAAGAGAACAGACAACAATCCGCCTGCCCGCTGCGTTGAAAGAACGGTTACAGCGGGAGGCGGATATGGGGGTTAGTGTCGGGTCGGGTCGTCGGAACGACCGACAAGGTAGTCAAGGGAAACGTTGAAATAATCAGCAAGTTTAATTAGTACACTTGATGTCGGTTCACGTTCTCCATATTCATAACGTTGATAACTACGCAAAGATAAATTAATTGATTTAGCTATATCTTTTTGAAGTATATTATTACTTTCTTTTAGCTCAATTAAACGTTCGCTTAATGTAGGCATGTTAAAACCTCCAAAAATATTTTTAAAATGTATTGACATGACCGAATAGACATGGTAATATATAAACATAACATGACTAAACGGGCATGTTAAATGGAAAAGGTGGTAGGTGATGAAAACAACGATTTTAAAACAAAAACGTAAGGAAAAAGGCTTATCACAAATAGAAATTGCAGAAAAAGCCAATATTCCAATAAGAAGCTATCAGCGGTACGAATCCGGTGAACGTATACCAACCGCTTATATCGCACAACTGATAGCCCAAGCATTACAAACAACCGTGGAGGAACTGTTTCCCATCTCACAAAGAAACAGTTCCGACACTAACCTAAGTAAAGAGTAACACAAAAGGGAAAATCAGGCAAGAAAAATAAACGGCGGTGTAAGGGGTGAGGAAATGGAAATAAAAATTAAAATAACGGCGGAATAAATGGCTGAACTTATACATAAAATACAAATTCAGCCATCAATATTAGAAAAGTGTACTGAGGAAATTGCAAAGAACATTATGTCATAACTGGCTAAATTTTAGGAATTAAGCCAGTTATGATATTTTTCAAGCATTAAAATTGTAAATTTTTGATTTTCTGCAAGTAAGAGTCATTTACAAGTTTTAAGAAGTCTTCAAAATCTTTCATTATTTACATCACCTTTCATAATATGTAGACAATGTTTTGGACAGAAAATTCGGCAGATTAAAATAAGTCGCTGTGGGTTCCGGTTCTGGTTAATATTAGGGTTAGTGTATTATGCTCAACTTTGTATATGAGTAACCAGTCAGGGGTAATATGGCATTCCTTGTGTCCCTCATAATTGCCAAACAAATTATGCTCTTTATATTTTGCGGGAAGCGGCTGCTCATTACATAAAAGTGTTAACACATCTTGCAGTAGCTGTGGATTATATCCGCGCTTAATAATGGTTTTGTAATCTTTTTTAAATTTAGTTGAGTATCTTATGTTAAGCATTTAAGTCCTCCATTAGTTCTTCAACACTGTGAAATGGTTTGCTGAGATTTTTTCCATTATTCACATCATTAATGGCGGCAAGTGTTTCAGCATTAGGAACATCAAGAGAAATCTCAAAGGGTATTTTTTGCTGACGAACCATTGTTTTAGCAAATATGTTAACCGCGGTGGACATATTTAAACCAAGTTCATTACAAAGACGGTCAAATTGCTGCTTTAGAGTTTCATCCATTCGTATATTGATATTTGTTTGAGCCATATACAGCACCTCACTTATATTTGATGTAAATATTGTATCAAAATTTATTTACAGCGTCAATAAATTTATTAAAAATGCAGGTGGTAAAAAAAACAAGGGGCAAGGTTAGTGTCGTGTGGGGTCATCGGATAAGCCGAGTAAATAATCTGTTGAACAATTAAGATATTTTGATAGATTAATAAGACCATCTAAATTAGGTTCAGCCTCACCGTATTCATATGATTGATATGTCCTAAGAGGTAAATTCATAAGGGAAGCTAAATCTTTTTGCAAAATCTTTTGTTGTTTACGTGTTTCCTTTAATTTTTCACTAAAAATTGACATAAAAATCATCTCCCCAAAAAAAATAATAAAAATAAAAAAAAACTGTTGACACGCAAATAAATTGCGTATATAATACATAGCATAAGACGCAAATAAATTGCGTGTTAAATATAGAAAGAGGTGGTGAGTCTGCGTAAAAATTTAATAAAAGCGCGCCAAAATAAAAATCTGACACAAATTGATATTGCTGAAAGGCTTGAAATAAGTGAAAGGCAATATCAAAATTTAGAAGCTGGAACTTCTAATGGCAGTATCAGAACTTGGTATAAGTTAAAAAATATTTTAAATTCAGAAACAATCGACTACCTGCTGGAACAGGAAGCCGACGACACTAACCTAAGTAAAGAGTAACACAAAATGGCAAATTAGGCAAGAAAAATAAACGGCAGTGTAGGGGGTGAGAGAATGGAAAGAGAGCAAAAAAATCCGCCTGCCCGCTGAGTTGAAAGAACGGTTACAGTGAGAGGCGGAGAGGCTGGTTAGTGTCGGGTCGGGTCGTCGGATAAACCGAGTAAGTAATCGGCTGAAACGTTGAAATAATTACATAGTTTGATAATAACATCATAAGCGGGTTTAGTTTTTCCATATTCATATTTTTGATATAAAGTTTCAGAAATTCCAATTCCTTCTGCAACTTGTTTCTGGGAATATTTATTTTTAATTCGAGTTTCTTTTAATTTTGTTGGAAAATTTAACATTTTAAACACCTCAAAAAAATAATTTATAAAAAACTATTGACACATCAAATATGAGGTGATATTATTATAACATAACACATCAAATTTGAGGTGTTAAATAGAAAAAGGAGAGGGTGAAAATTACTAATAAATTAAAAAAATATAGAAAAGAGCAAGATTTGTCGCAAGCAAAACTTGCAAAAATAGTAGGTATAAGCGAAACTCACTATCAGAGAATAGAGTATGGGCTATCAAAGCCAAATGTTGAACTTGCATTATTGATAGCCCAAGCGTTACAAACAAAAGTTGATGAACTGTTTCCCCTCTCACAAAGAAACAGTTCCAACACTAACCTAAGTAAAGAGTAACACAAAAGGGCAAATTAGGCAAGAAAAATAAACGGCGGTGTAAAGGGGTAAGGTAATGGAATTAACCAGAGATGAGGCAATTTGCGTTGCGAGGCATTTAATTGTACAGCACAGGCAAGCTGTTTTCCACAGGAAATCACATATGACAGAAGCTTGCGAGAACTGTCCCATAGTAAATAAATGCTATAAAAAATTAGAGCATAATGAAATATGGAGCAGTATATATAAAAAAATCTGCGGTGAGGCAGGGCTTAAATGCAGTTTTGCAATTAATTTATACCCTCTGGTGCCTTACGGAAAAGATGGAAGTCAATAGTATCTTCAAGTCCACATTCCTTTAAATGAATACAGTCAAATCCCATTTTTGTTGAGTGAGTACTTGTATCACCGACAAGATTAAAGTATTCATAATCTACACGAAAATCAATTTTCTTTTTAAGAAGTGGACAAAATGCATTAAACTTGAAACTCTTTTCAATACTCAAATTTTTCACCACCTTTCATATTTATTCCGATATGGCAGTATCGGTAAGAATTATTTTATCATGAGTTGGTGGAAATTGGAAGATAAAAAATAAAAGTAGCTGCTTGGTGGGAAAGTCTAAAGCCGAAAGAATAGGACAAGACGGAAGTGGCGGAGGTGTAAGGGGGTAAGAGAATGGAAATGATACCCGCATATTACAGGACGGCGATGGGAATGGCGGCATATATATGGCTTATAATGCTTATCTTTCAATATTTTAAAGAGAGAAAAGGACACAAACAAAGAAAACAGTGGATAAAAATGAGTTTTGATAGTCTTCCTGCTTTTAGAGATACGTTTTTAATACAGGAAGACTATAGACATAACTTATATAACAGAATGTTATTTGCTGAAGAAATGTTAGCAAACGTAATTATTTATCTTTATTTATAGATTTGATTGAGTCAGCAATTTCTATACTTGATGAAGAAGTTGAAGATTCATTAACAGATTGTTTAACTTGAGATGTAAATATTTCCGTTATTTTATTCACATTTATTTGGAAAGCAATAACTGTATTAAAATAACCTATAATACTAAGTATTAAAACTAGCTTTTTAAAGATTGTATTTGATTTTTTAGGTACTTCAACTTTATCATCAGTTGACAGATATACATTTATATTTTCAATAATATAAACTATTTGTTCATAGTTCTTTTCAGTTTTTTCAACATCAATATCAGACATATTAAGGGTATCAGAATTTTCAGATTTATTGATTAAATGAATTTTAGATTTTAAATCATTAACATCTGATAAATTAAAGTTTGATTGAAAAACTTGAAAGTTAATATTAGCAAGTTGATTCAAGGCTAAACTTATATAATTAATGTTTCTTAAATAAGAGTCAACAACACTAAGTTTAATTTTTTGGTAAATAGAATTTTGAATGGGTATCTTTAATTTTTCAAAATACAAGTTTGTTTCTTGAATACATTTTTGAAGATGGCTTAATTCAGGAATTGTTTGAAAAATGTTAATAGTATTTTGAATTTCATTAAATTGGTTATTTAACTTGCGAATATAAGGGGGACAAGCAGCTTCTTGAATCTCTTTAAGTTGTTTATTTAACTCACGAGTGTAATGAGGACAAGCAGCCTTTTGAATTTCTTTAAGCTGTTTATTTAACTCACGTGTAATATCGTTTTCATAAAATTGGGAGTTATCCATTGTTTAAACACCACCCTTCGAAAGTATTCGGTACTGGCATACCGTAAGAATATTTTATCATAAGTTGGTGAAATGTGGAAGAAGAAATAAAAGCGCAAAAATAGCCGACAAGGCGATAGTGCAGGGGATAAGAGTAGGAAAAGAGAGCGGATGGAAATCCGTCTGCCAGATAAGGCAAAAATATTTATAAAATTTTTGAAGAATCTTAATGAAAAAGAGCAAATAGGCTTGAATTTAACTATAGAGGGATTGAGATTATTAGCGGGAAAACAAAAAAAGCGGTAAAAACCGCTAGTCATTGTTTGTTTCTTCCTGAACCTCTTTAACAGATTTATGAAGAAATTCCATAAGGTCAGTTCTAATATTTTTAGGAAGAGAAAGATAATTGTCAAGTATTTTCTTTTCAAGAGCAGTCATATTAAATTCACTGGCTAGCTGATCAATTATTTCGGGTTCGCCTGTTTCACGCCTGAGCAGGTAGTCGGTGGTGACGTGGTAGAAGTCGGCGAGCTTTGAAAGAGTAGCGGTACTTACATCTCTTGTTCCGTTTTCATATTTTTGATATGCGGAAAGGCTTATACCTATTGCTTCAGCAACTTCTTTCATAGTTAATTTATGAAGTTTTCTAATTTTTGATAATTGTTCAGAAATCATAGGACATACCTCCTTTTGTAAAAGTATATTCCAAAATGGATAAAGTGTCAAGTTAAAAAATAGATTTGTATACAATATGGCATATTAAATAAATTTGGGTTATCCGTTTTGTGCAAATTTATTTACTAAAACACTTGACTTATTATCCGAAATGGACTATCATATAAACATAAGAAATCCAAAACGGATAAATCTTAAATAGGACGGCAAGTGTCAGAAAGGAGAGCAAAATGGACGAAATGACGGATTTACAATTTAAAACACTAATTAACGCAATTCTTCAAATCATAAAAGACAATGATACAAAAGAAGAAATGATTAAAAAAATAGAAGCCTTAGTCAATAAAAACTAAGACTTCAACCAAGAAAATCAAAAGCAGCGGTGACTTGCCCACCGTTTGCGATTGATAAAGTAATTGTAACAGACTATCACTTAAAAGGCAAGAAAAAATTTAAAATGGAAGGTGAGATAATGAAGATAAATCTCGATTGTGTAAGAGATATTCTTATTTCTATTGAAGAATATCCCGAACCTATGAAACTATACATAAATGATTTTGCTAAAAGACTTCCTAAATATGGTTTAAAGGAAATTTATTACTGTTGTTTACGATTATATGAGGGCGGGTATATCAATTCCAATTCTGAAGGTTTTATTAATAGTGAATATCATACTACAACCATAGGTGATTTGACATTCTTTGGACATGAATTTTTAGCTAATATTAAGAATGATACTATTTGGAATAAAGTTAAAAACGTTGCATTTAAAGTTGGTTCATATTCTTTTGATGCAATAACAAAAATTTCGGCAGGCATTATTGATAAGGATATTTTATCATGTATTAGCATAAATCAGAAGAATTAAAATTATTATACGATGGGAAAGTATGAAGCCGAAAGAGAGCGCAAAGGAGGAAGTAACAGTGATGTGAGGAAGCGGGAAGAGTTATAGGGACTCGAATTAATTAAAGTATAGGACAAATTGTAAAAAAATAAGATTTACAGAGGTGATTTTATGGCAAATAAAGATATTATTGTGACTTTCGCACCCTATACTGAAAAGGATTTACAAAGAGCAAAGGAAATTTTTAATGGTTACATTGTGAAAAAAGTTGAAAATTATATTTCGGAAACGTTCCCTGTAGAGGAGCAAGGTTACATAAGAGAGGAATATATAAAGTTTCTCAAGAAAAAGGCTGAAAACAAAAAATCAAAAGATAAAGCCCTGTAAAGGGCAATTACAAAAGGAGGAGCTGTTTGAGGGATACAATTATTATAAAGGAGTTGCTGAGACGGTCTCAAAACTGATTAAGGAGGTAATAATTTTTAATTTTTAGAGATTGGGACAAGGCGGCGGAAGTAATTGCAAGATAAATAATTTACAGGAACCAAAGCGGTGTAATGCAAAACAGCAAACGAGAGTACAAAAGCTGTGCTTCAAAGGTTGATAACCAAGGAAAAGGCAAAATAAAAAGCCTAAAGACTGTTTTAGAAAATGTATAGGAGGCAAAAGGTAAAGATGTTCATATCAAAGAAAAAATCTTTGGAACTGCAAAAGCAGGACAAAGATTACACAGACGAGGTAAGGAAACGGCTGGATACCGAGACGAAGGCGGAAAAGGAAACAATTGAATTACATAATGAGATTGCTGATTTGTGCGGAATGTTAGCGGAAATGATTGTGTCTGATAGAAAGCAAAAAAGAGACCGTGAGAAAAATATCCGGTAAAATAGGTGTTTTCTCAACTAAGGAATATAGTGAGCCTGATGGTAAACATACCGTTTAT
>CAJTVH010000006.1:94752-99703 GCA_910579745.1 uncultured Clostridia bacterium
GTGAGAAAAATATCCGGTAAAATAGGTGTTTTCTCAACTAAGGAATATAGTGAGCCTGATGGTAAACATACCGTTTATTTCGCCGGAAACATTAGTGTTAAAAGGGAGGAATTGGAAAAAGCCTCCATAGCTGGGGTAAGAGCGGTTATTGAGTCTTTGGAGCCGGAACACAGAAGATACGCTGTTTTGGAATATGTGTTTAAAAATGTAATGGGACAGGCTATGAAGTTTACGGAGATAAATTTATAAAGCCGGAAAAAAAAGAATGAGAGGAGGGGTAAAAAAATGGAACTTGCATGTCTGATTTTAGGAACATTGTCGATAGTTGGCGTGATTAGCTGGCTGCTGGATATGTTAGAGAGACCTAAGGCGGTAAAAAAGGCCGGCAAAAGAAGGTACTATGTTAAATGGAATAAAAAAGGAAAGGAGAAAGGCTATGAAAAAATATGATTTTACGGGCGAGACACTTAAATGGTACGGCAGAACATTAAGCCGAATAAGAGCGTTAAAGGATTTCGGTGATGTTAAAGCGGGAGATTTGGGAGGCTGGATAGAAAAAGAGGAAAATTTAAGCCACGAGGGCGATTGCTGGGTTTATGATGAGGCGAAAGTCAGTGAAGACGCTCATGTGATTGAAAACGCGAAGGCATATGACCGTTCGGAGATTAGCGGACAAGCTTTAATGCGAGAGGACGCTGTAACTCGCAACGATGTTAAAATTTATGACGGGGCGGATATTTACGGACAGGCGGAAGTATGCGGGCAAGCGGAAATTTACGAAAAGGCGAAAATCTGCAAGAACTCAAAAATTTATAACAGTGCCAAAATTCACGGCAACGCCTGGATTTGTGGGAACTCAAAAGTTTATGAGTTCGCGGAAGTGTATGAAAATTCTGAGGTATATGGAAATTCGGAAATTCGGGGGAACTCAAAGATTCACGGAAACACGAAAATATATAATTTCGCTAAAGTTTGTGATAACGCCGAGATAAAGGGAGACACGGAGGTATTAAACGACGTTATAATCGGTAAAGACGCTGTAATCGAATCATCAAGAGATTATATATTTATAGGACCTCTGGGAAGTAAAAATAAGGTTGTTACGGTTTTTAAAACATATGAGGGTGTAAGGGTTTTAAGGGGATGTTTTTACGGAAGTATTGAGGAATTTGAAAGTAAGGTTAAAGAGACTCATAAAGATAATGAATATGGAAATGAGTATCTTGATTTTGTTGAGCTTCTGAAAACCCGCTTCAATAAAAAATCCCCCCAAAACGGGCGCAACCGTTTATATAGGGGGGGAAACGAGTAAAATAATAAACTCAATATTATAATATCAGACTTTATAAAAAAAAGCAAGAAAAAAATGTCGAAAAATAAAATTAAATATGTAACTGAGAAGCTTAAGGAGAGTTGAAATGGATAAAAATGATTGGCTGAAAGGAGACACGGAAATGACAGGCTATAAAATTTACATAACGAAATCGGCGGAGGTAGCGCATTTATTGCGGGACGCTGTTTCGGCAAGACTCGGACAGGACGGTATAAAGAGGGTTGACAGCGGCTGTGTTTGTGAGGATTGCAGAATTCCGCGCTTGTATCACGGTGAGGATAATTTCTATTGTGCTGTGGAGTATGACGGCAGGACAAGCTATGAGATTGTAATGGCGTAGGGAGGGTTAAAGAGGAAATGAAATTAACGGGAATAACAAGAAAAGTGGATAGCTTCGGAAGGTTGTACTGCCGAAAGAGTTGAGGGACAGTCTCAATATAAAGATTAACGACTCTGTTGAGATATTAACGGATGATAATATGATTATATTGAGAAAATTTGAGACGGGAGATATTTTTACGGGAAACATGGAAAACCTTATTGAGTTTAAAGGGAAACTGATTTCTAAAGATACAATTGTTGAGCTCGCGGGGATAGCGGGATTGGGTGTTTATAAAATAAAAAGATAAGAGTTATTTTAATAAAAGGTAAAAAGATTTAAGGAGGACTAAAACATGAAGGATTTTAAAGGTTTTAGAGCGGAAAGACTTAAAATAGCGATGAAAGAAAACGGGGTGACCGATAATGATATTGTGAAAGCTTTGAGAGAAGCGGATTGCCGCTCTAAAGAGAGGGTGTTTAAGATACTTGAGGGTATATTTAGCGGCGAATATACGTTGTCGCTGAGAGAGTTTTTTGTGATATGTAAAACAGTTAACTGTTCGGCGGATTATCTGCTTGGGCTTAGCGATGAGATGTATCGATAAAGGTAAGGAAAGGAAAGGAAAAGAAAATAGAACTTTCGTGTTTGATTTTAGGTACCTTGTCGATAGTTGGCGTGATTAGCTGGCTTATAGATATGTTAGAGAAGCCTAAAGCGGTAAAAAAGGCTGGTAAAAGGAAGTACTATGTTAAATGGAATAAGAAAGAGCGGAAATAAAAAATCCCCCAAAAGTAACCGGCGGAAACGGTTAAAGGGGGGTAAAAAACGAATTGAGAAATATTCGCGGCAGACTTTTCTAAGCGGTGACAGTGTCCCAAATATAACTATTTTGACTTAAAATTTCAGAGTGCGGAAAGCCCTTTTTGATAGAGGAAGTGATAAGAGATGAAAGACAGTTATTAT
This sequence comes from uncultured Clostridia bacterium, assembly GCA_910579745.1. Taxonomy (GTDB): domain Bacteria; phylum Bacillota; class Clostridia; order Lachnospirales; family CAG-274; genus MGBC114079. Next base: position 97,371 of record CAJTVH010000006.1, read on the forward strand.
TTTTCCCATGACTCAAACGCTTTGACAGACCCTAAAATATTATCTATGCGCTGTGATTACGGAATGGAAGGATACGGTGTTTTCTGGGCTGTTATTGAGATGCTTAGGGTACAGGATGAATATAGGCTTGAATTAAATAAGCTGAATTTTAACGCTTTAAAAATGCTTTGTATGACACAGATAGATATTGAGGAATTTGTGAATAAATGTATTAATGAATATAAACTTTTTGAGACGGACGGAAAATGTTTTTGGTCTGAAAGCTTACGCGGGAGAATGGAAAAGAAAGACACTGTAAGCCAAAAAAGAAAAGGAGCGGCAAGTAAGCGCTGGGAGAAAAAAGAAGCGGATATAAACGCGAACGAAAAGCAAAGCGATATAAACGAAAAGCAAACGCAAAGCGAAGCAAACGAAAAGCAAACGCAAAGCGAAGCAAACACAAAGCAAACGCAAAGCGAAGAAAATGCAAACGCAATGCAAACGCAATGCAAAGAAAATGCAAACGCAAAGCAAACGCAATGCAAAGAAAATGCAAACGCAATGCAAAACGATACAAAGAAAAGAAAAGAAAAAGAAAGTAAAGAAAAGGAAAATAAAGAAAAAGATTTTATAAATACTTTTTGCGCCGAGCCTAAAGTCTCGGTGCCGAAAGAAGAGATAATAATTGAGCTGGCGCTTAATGACAAAAGCCAATATCCGGTATACAAGGCGGATATTGACAGGTGGGGAGAGTTATATCCAGCCGTTGATATTATTCAGGAGCTAAGGAAGATGGCGGGGTGGATTGAGGCTAATCCCCAAAAAAGAAAAACAAGGACGGGAATAAAAAAGTTTATAAACGCCTGGCTGTCAAAAGCGCAGGATAAGGGCGGTAACCTTGCGGGAATGCCGCGCTCTACGACTTTATCCGATGTGCCGGGACAGTTTAAAACGGCTAAAGAGAAAAGCTATGAGGCTATGATGAGGTTTGCGGGAGGCGGTAGTTTTGGGTAGTAAAGAGTTTATAAATATCGCGGGGATTTTAACGGCGGTATGGGAAATAAATTTTGATGACGTAACGCTGAAAGTTTGGTATGAGGCGCTTAAAGACCTTGATTATAAACGGGCTGAGCTTGCTGTCAGGAAACTTACGGCGGTGCTTGCGGGCAGAATAACACCGGCGCATATAAGAAAAGCTTATACTGAGCTTGAGTGCGGGAGTAAAAGTACGGCTGATATGTTTATGATAATTGACAGGGCTGTGGCTGATTACGGAAGATACAAGGTTTTGGAGGCGATGGAGTACATAAAAAAACAAGACGAGGCGGCATATGTAATAATAAAGGCTTTAGGGTTTTTAAACGTGTGCGATAATAAGCCTAATTTTTTAAAACCTCAGCTTAAGGAATTATATAAAGAGGCCGCGTTAAGTATTAGAAATCAGAAAGTTTTACCGGATAAGCTGAGGCTTGAGCTGACAAAGCTTAAAAATACGCTGACGGAAAACACATTAGCTTTGGAAGTCGGTGAGGGTGATGATTAAATGTTTTCAGTGTATGGATTTGGGTATTGTTATAATCAGGGAATTCGCTTTTAAAGCTGTTAAATGGAATAAGAGAATAAAGGGATTTCCTGAGAAACGGCACAGGAAAGATGGTTCGGCGGTGTATTTTGACCCAATGACAAAAGAGGAGTTAGACATAAATGAGGTTGAGGAATACGACTATTGTTATGAGAAAGCGTACCGGTGTGTCTGCGTTAAGGGAAATGACTTTAAAAACTGTAAAAGCATAGCGTCGATGCCTTTTTATCAGGATATAGCCAAAAATAATAAAGCGGATTATGAGACATGGAAAGTTAAAAGGTAAGTGTTATACAGAAAACACGGAAACGAGAAAACATTTGAGGAGGAGAGCCAGATGAGAAAAATGAGAAAAAGAGATGAAAAGATACAAAGCTATATGTTTAAGGGTATACTTAAAGAATCGAAACATATATGTTATTGTGAGTATGATGATAATTTTATCGCTGTTACATGGAATGGTTTTCAGTTATACATACTGCGAAAAAATAGTTTATGTTTTTCTTTGGATAAGTGCTGTGAACTTAATACTTTGGCTGACCTTTTGACAATGACGGAAGAAGATAAGGAATTAAGGTTTACAAATGTGTTAAAAGTGATAGAGAAAGAATATTATCGTAAACTTAAAGCGGATGATTTTATTATATGGGTTAATGACAAATATCTTAAAGATTTTGAAAATATGAGTTATTACGCTAGTACACTAAAAAGTTTGATATTTCAATAAAAATATATTATGATATTTTTGAGGTGATTAAAAATGAGACCAAGA
>CAJTVH010000007.1 GCA_910579745.1 uncultured Clostridia bacterium
AAGCAAAGCTTTGCGGCCAGCCTTTTTGCGATAGAAAAAGGTTCCATTAACAATAAATTTTCGTCGAACTCACGTTAATTTAATATTTTTCGATTTCTATTTTTTTTGCCAAGCAGACTTTTTTTAATACCGCCTGGCATATAAAGGAGAATTTTTCAGTATTGTCGCTTACGTAAAATTCCGCTTTTCCTTTGTTGTTTCCGAGGGCGTCAAGGTTTTTTAAATATTCTTTTGTTTTTCTCGCTGTTTCCGCCGCGGGGTCGATTATTCTCACGTTCTCACCAATGACTTTTCCGATACATTTTTTAAGAAGCGGGTAATGAGTGCATCCCAAAACTATTGAGTCTATACCTTTATTTAAAAGCTCTTTTAAATAAATTTCCGCCGTTTCTTTTGATATATTGTTATCTGTCCAGCCCTCTTCAGCCAAAGGAACGAAAAGGGGGCACGCTTTCTGATATACTTTTACGCCGCTGTCAAGGTTTATAAGTTTTTTCTCATAAGCGCCGCTTTTTATAGTAGCCTCGGTGCCGATTACGCCGACAATTTTATTTTTTGTCTCTTTAAGACACGCTTCCGCCCCGGGGGTCACTACTTCTATTATCGGCAGGTCAAACTCTTTTATCAGTTCGTCATAAGAATTTGAGCTTACTGTATTGCAGGCGATTATAACCGCTTTTACGTTTTTTGATAGCAGGAATCTTATAATCTGGCTTGAGAACTTTGTAACGGTTTCTTTTGATTTTGAGCCGTAAGGTACTCTGGCCGTGTCCCCGAAATATATTATGTCCTCGTTTGGAAGGGCTTTTATTATCTGTCTTACAACGGTAAGCCCGCCAACCCCGGAGTCAAAAACGCCGATAGGTCTGTTATCCATTATTCCACCCTCTATCTGTCGTATCGTTCAAAGCTAAGCTCGATTAACTTTTCCAGAAGCTCTTCCAAATTTATACCACTGGCCTCAAAAAGAAGAGGGTACATACTTATTGACGTAAAGCCGGGGAAAGTGTTTATCTCATTAAATATTATACGGTTTGTCTCATTCTCAACGAAAAAGTCAACTCTCGCCAAACCGCAGCCGTCAAGAGCCTTAAATATTGATACGGCGTTTTCTCTTATTTTTTCCGAGATACTCTCGTCGAGGCCGGCGGGAATTACCGTTTTTGACTCTTTATTGTTATATTTAGCGTCGAAGTCATAAAACTCAGCCGCCGATAAAATTTCTCCCACGCATGACGCCGTGACGGAATTGTTTCCCAAAACGCCGCACTCAACCTCTCTGCCGTTTATAGTTTCCTCTATAACGACTATTCTGTCGTGCTCGCAGGCCAATGCTATGGCGTTTTTAAGCTCCTCTCTGCTATTAGCTTTTGTTATTCCGACGGAGGAGCCGGCGTTTGAGGGTTTTACAAAGCAGGGGTATGGTATTTTACTTTCGATATTCTCGATAATTTTGTTTTTCTCATCTTCTTGTATATCCTCAAACATATGTCTGTATACGACGGTATATTTAGCCTGTTTTATTCCTATGCTGTCGGCTATTATTTTTGTGTATGACTTATCCATGGAAATACTCGATGAAAGCACACCGCAGCCCACATAGGGTATTCCTGAAAGTTCCAAAAGCCCCTGAATAGTACCATCTTCACCGTATTTTCCATGAAGTACGGGGATTACTGTATCGACAGGAATTACTTTAAATTTATTTCCAACTATTCTTAAAAGTCCCCGATGTTCGGTATCGGGGCTCAATATAACTCTCGCGGAGTATTTCTCCCATTTTCCGGTCGTAATATTCTCAACGGGACCGTCATATAAAAACCAGTGGCCCTCTTCCGAAATATATACGGGCATAACGTAATATTTTTCGGTATCAAGAGCCGAAATTATTGTTGCCGCCGAAATTTTTGAAATCTCATGCTCCGACGACTGCCCGCCGAACAAAACCACAACAACTTTTTTATTCATCAGCATATACCTCTCTTTTCAATTTTGTGTTTTGTATATAATTATATTCTAAAATTCAAATTATGGCAACAGGACAAATTTAAATTTTACGACTAAAAAAAGACACTTTTATAAAATTTTTTGGATATTTTGGTTTTATAAAGAAACTTAATTTTTGATTACAGTTAAAATCTCAGGCGGTTTTAACAATATATACAGAGTTTTGGGATACGATCTAAACGAAAACTAAAAAATACGCGGAAAATTTGATTTTTCGCGTCAGCGTATCGAAAAAGTCGACACGCTTGCAAGAAATGCTTGCATTTCTTGCAGATGCGATTTTTTGAGCCTTGCAGGCGACAAAAAATCTCCTGTATGAATAAAGCGCGGATTTATCGTACAAGGCTTACGCCTTCAAATCCGCGCTTCGCAGAAAACGAAAATGCGATTTCCGTTTTCTGATTAAAGTCTACGACGTTTCTGAAATTTTAATTCTTGGAAAATTCATATTTTTTAAGATTTTAGGTTTTTCGACAGTCTGACGCTGAAAATTTGATTTTTCGCGTATTTTTTAGTCCCAACAGAGTTTATATTTTTATTAAGATTTTATTCGCTGTATTTTGAGTACATATAATTTAAAATTTGAGCGTGCCCCTGTTCGTCCGTTATTATCTCAAAGAGGGCGTCTCTCAACTCGGGATTTAAAAAAGCGAAGTAAAGTTTTCTATAAAACTCAACGGCGGAAAGCTCTCCAAAGAGGGCGTTAGAGAAATTTTCCGCCATATTATCGGAAATAGGTTTTTTGTCACAGTCCATACCATCGTTAGAAAAAGATTCGCCCGTAAGCATTTCATATATCTCAGAAAAAATTTTCTCGTGTTTTTTCTCATCGCAGGCGATTTTATAAAAAATTTTCGAGTCGTTCTCATCCTCAAGGGTATTAGCTATAGTACTGTAAAACCGTGAGTCTTCCATCTCATCTTTTATAGCTTCCGTAACCATTTGTATAATATATCTGTTTATCTCGTCAATGGAATTGTCGGTATCGGGCTCGGTCATGGGCGGCTGATTAGGAGGCGCTGTATCGCCTGGGTTATCGTAATCATCACAGGAAGCGTAAACGCTTCGCTTGTCGGAATCTGTTTTTATTGAGCCGAACTTGTAGTATTCCTGAGCTTTTAACGTAAATTCCGAGATTGCGGGGGCGGGGGAGACGGGACGTTTTTCCTGATTAAAAGAGCGGGAGTTAAGACTTTTGGAGCTTACGTCTCTTGACTCTCGGTTATTTTCTCGGGCTTTGTCATAGGGGTTGTTTGGTTGTCTTCTATAAGGGTACATAATTTACCTCCATAAATTTTTTAGGGAACGGGCTGAGTTTGACTATTGATATATTTCGGAAGCGTTTAAAAAGGCGCGTGAGCGTGTCTTTTGACATTACGCTTTGCTTGATTTTTCTGAAATACCGATTTTAAGTGTCACGGAGAAGATTAAACTTTGTAAATGATAAAATCTCGGTTTAACCCGCCGATTTTAAAGTCTCCGAAATAAATTTGACAAACGACAGAATTTTATTCCCTGATAAAGTTATTTACAGTATATGTAAGTTTTATCAAAAATGTTCTTAAAAAAAGAGCCCTGACGCTTTTTTGTTTTGTAAAGCGGTCTGTTGTTCGGATAGTAATTAAGGAAACACCGCACAAAGGAAAATAAAAATAATTTTTCAAATTTAAAATTTCCGTTATCGTGTCATTTTTCAAGAAAAATAACACTAACACTCCAATTTTTTTAAAAAATTATTTTTATTTTTGAATTGCGCGGTATTTCCTTAAATATGGTTTATGATGATTTGCTAATTTAATTTTAGCAAAGGTAATTTTAAGAAAAATATGTATGGATTTTTTTTTATATTTATGTTATAGTTATATCATTGGGGAAACTTTGATTGATTGAGTAAAATCAATCGTGATTTCCTTTGCGGGGTGTCCTAAAACTAAAAAGAACGGTTATATAGCTTTAGGGTATGCCCAAAAAGAATGGCGGAGTTAAAAGCGGCTATATAAAAACCGCCGTGCGCTCCGTGAAATAGAGGGAGAAACTTATACAGTCTCCCTTGATTATTTTTAATAAAAGTATTGAGGTTAAGGACCGTTTCGGCTATGCCTGACGGCTCCTTTAGATTTTTGAGAGTGAGGTTTCCAAAAATGAAAAAACTTAATCTGCTTTATACCGGTAAAGCGAAAAAAGTCTACGCCACAGAAAATTCCGACTATTGTATTTTTGAGTACAAAGACGCGGCTACCGCTTTTAACGGACAGAAAGTCGGCTTTTTTGACGGAAAGGGTATGATTAACAACAAAATGGCGAACGCCATTTTCAAGCTTCTTGAAAAGGACGGTATTAAAACTCATTTTGTGGAGGAACTAAGCGACAGGGAATCCCTCGTTAAAAGGGTTGAGATTATTCCTCTTGAGGTTATTATAAGAAATATTTCCGCCGGAAGTTTCTGTAAAAGGTACGGCGTTGAGGAGGGCGAGGTGTTTGACAAGCCGACCATTGAGTTTAGTTATAAAAACGACGCTTTAGGCGACCCTCTTATTAACTCTTATCACGCCTACGCTCTTAAAATCGCCACGGAGGAAGATGTTTTGGAGATTAAGAGAATGGCTTTCGCCGTAAATGAATCGCTTAAAAAGATTTTTCTTAAAATGGATATTAAGCTTGTGGATTTTAAACTTGAGTTCGGAAAAACGAAAGACGGTGAAATCGTGCTGGCTGACGAGATTTCTCCGGACACATGCAGGCTTTGGGACGCTGAGACAAATAAAAAGCTGGATAAGGACAGGTTTAGATTTGACATGGGAGAGTTCAGCGACGTTTATTTTGAGGTTTGGAACAGGCTTAAAGAGTGTTACGGGGAAATTATATGATATTAATTTTACACAAACGCCTTAAGGAGGATTAATTATATGCGTAATCTACATGAGGAATGCGGCGTTTTCGGCATTTGGGACCCTGACGGGCGCTGTGCCGACACTACTTATTACGGTCTTGTCGCGCTTCAGCACAGAGGGCAGGAAGGCTGTGGAATCGCCGTTAATTTGGACCGTGAGATATCCCACTATAAAGACGTAGGACTTGTGAACGAGGTTTTTAACGAGGAAGTTTTAAGAAAGCTTCCGGGAAATATGGCGGTCGGTCACGTTAGATACTCAACCGCGGGGGGAAGCCTGAGAGAGAATGTGCAGCCCCTTGTTCTGCGTTATGTTAAAGGAACTCTCGCCATAGCCCACAACGGAAATATAGTGAACACGGCGGAGCTTAGAAAAGAGCTTGAGAAAAACGGCGCTATTTTCCAGACTACGGCGGATACGGAGATTATAGCTTATCTTATTGCCAGAGAGCGCCTTAATACAGGGTCTATAGAAGGTGCTGTTAAAAATGTTATGCGGATGATAAGAGGAGCTTACTCTCTTTTGGTTATGAGCCCTAATAAACTTATTGCCGCCAGAGACCCATGGGGATTTCGTCCGCTTTGTATGGGAAAAAGAGGAAAGGCCGTTATTTTCGCCTCGGAAAGCTGTGCTTTCGATTCTATCGACGCTGAGTTTGAGAGAGACCTTGAGCCCGGAGAGGTCATTGTCCTTGAGGACGGGGAAATGAGGAGCGACAAAGAGCTTTGCGGGAAAAACCCGTCAAGTCTTTGTATTTTTGAGTATATTTATTTCTCAAGGCCCGACAGCGGCGTGGACGGGGAAGTCGTGCACGAGACGAGAAAAAGGGCGGGGGCTCTTTTGGCTAAACAGTCTAAAACGGAAGCCGACATAGTTATCGGGGTGCCTGACTCGGGAATCAGCGCCGCCGCTGGATACGCCGAGTATTCGGGGCTTCCCAACGAGATGGGCTTCATTAAAAACAGGTATATAGGACGAACGTTTATAAAGCCCCAGCAGTCAAGCAGGGAAACCGCTGTTAAGATGAAGCTCAACGTACTTAAAAGCGTTGTCAGCGGGAAGAGGGTTATTATGGTTGACGACAGTATAGTAAGAGGAACGACGAGCGGAAGAATAGTCAAAATGCTGAGAGAGGCGGGAGCTACGGAAGTCCATGTTAAAATATCGTCTCCTCCCTTTACGTGGCCTTGTTTTTTTGGTGTTGATATTCCGTCAAGAAACGAGCTTATCGCCAATAAGAAAACGGTTAAGGAAACCGCGGAGGCCATCGGCGCCGATAGCCTTGACTATTTAAGTATTGAAAACCTGCACAAAATCGCCCCGAACTCAAAGCTTGGGTTCTGCGACGCTTGTTTTACGGGAAAATACCCTGTTGACGTAAGTCATTTATTATAAGCTTAAAAAGGGTGGACGGATAGCGGGGCTTTAGGGCCTCTGAGAAATTTATATTTTTAAAGAAAGGAAATTTTCTTGATGAGAAATAAAGATATTTATGAAAGTCCTCTTAACTCAAGATACGCCAGCAAGGAGATGAAAGAGGTTTTTTCCCCTGACAGGAAATTCAGGACATGGAGAAAGCTTTGGATTACTCTCGCTCAGGCGGAAAAGGAATTAGGGCTTGATATTACCGACGAACAAATTGAGGAACTTATAAAATTTAAAGACGATATTAATTATGATGTGGCCGCCGAAAGGGAAAAGGCGGTGCGTCACGACGTTATGGCGCATATATACGCTTACGGTGTTCAGTGTCCAAACGCGAAACGTATTATCCATTTGGGAGCGACAAGCTGTTATGTGGGAGACAACACTGATATAATTGTTATGACAGAGGCTATGGGTATTATAAGGGCTAAAGTCATATCCGTCATATCAAAGTTAGCCGATTTCGCTCTTGAGTATAAGGATATGCCGACTTTGGGATTTACTCATTTTCAGGCCGCCCAGCTTACTACTGTTGGAAAACGCGCCTGCTTATGGATTCAAGACCTTATGATGGATCTTCAAAATATTGATTTTTGCCTTGAAAACGTCAAGCTTTTAGGCTCTAAGGGTACTACGGGAACGCAGGCGAGCTTTATGGAGCTTTTTGACGGCGATGAGGAAAAAGTGAAAAAACTTGATTGTCTAATCGCTGAGAAATTAGGCTTTAAGGGTGTTTTCCCCGTTTCGGGACAAACATACTCAAGAAAGCTTGACAGCATGTTCGCCAATGTTCTTTCGGGAATCGCCCAAAGCTGTACAAAATTCTCAAACGATATGCGGCTTTTACAGCATCTCAAGGAAATGGAGGAGCCTTTTGAGAAAGACCAAATCGGATCCTCCGCTATGGCGTACAAAAGAAACCCCATGCGCTCGGAGAGAATAGCGGGACTCGCCAGATACGTTATCGCGGATGTGATTAACCCCGCTATAACCGCCGCCACTCAATGGTTTGAGAGAACCCTTGACGATTCCTCAAACAAGAGAATCGCTATTCCTGAGGCTTTTTTGGCGACGGACGCTATTTTAAACATATATATAAACGTCGCTGACAACTTTGTAGTTTATCCGAAAGTTATCGAGAAGCGTATTATGGAGGAACTTCCTTTTATGGCGACGGAGAATATTATGATGGACGCCGTTAAGCTCGGCGGGGACCGTCAGGAGCTTCATGAGAGAATCAGGGTTCATTCTATGGAGGCGGCTAAAGTCGTTAAAGTCGAGGGAGGAAAAAACGATCTTATTGACAGAATCGTAAACGACCCGGCTTTTGGTCTCACAATTAACGACATTAACAAGATTCTCGCCCCGAAAAATTTTATAGGGCGGGCTCCGGGGCAGGTTAAGGAATATATCGAAAAAGAGGTTATGCCTGTTATAAAAGAAAACGAAAGTGTTTTAATAGGTCATTCCGAATTGACAGTATAGGAGGAATTTATAATGATTAAAGCAATCGTCGGCGCTAACTGGGGCGATGAGGGCAAAGGCAAGATTACGGACATGTGCGCCGCGGGGTCTGATATAGTAGTCAGATTTCAAGGCGGAAGCAACGCCGGACACACCATCATAAACGATAAGGGAAAGTTTGCCCTGCATCAGCTTCCCTCCGGTATTTTTCACGAGGATACCTTAAATATTATCGCTAACGGCGTCGCTCTTAATATTGATTATCTTATGAAAGAAATCGAGACAGTTAAATCGGCGGGGGTTAAATTCAAGCTTATTATTTCCGAAAGGGCGCAGGTACTTCTGCCGCATCACGTACTGCTTGACGAGTATGAGGAGGAAAGGCTTGGGGATAAGAAATTCGGCTCGACAAAATCGGGAATAGCCCCGTTTTTCGCCGACAAGTATTCTAAAGTCGGGCTTCAGGTATGGGAGCTTTATGACAGAGAGCATTTAAAAGAACGTCTTAAAGGGATGTATGAGAAAATCAACGTTCAGTTTAAGTATCTTTACAATAAACCAGAGATAGATTATAATGAGGTTTATGAGACATTAATCGGTTACGCTGACATTATAAAGGACAATGTGGCTGATACGACAAAGATTCTCAGAGACGCCGTTAAAGAGGGAAAGAATATTCTTCTTGAGGGACAGTTAGGCGCTCTTAAAGACACGGACCATGGTATATATCCTTATGTCACAAGTTCGTCTACCTTAGCGGGATACGCCGCTGTCGGGGCGGGAGTCCCGCCTCACGAGATTAAGAATATCACGGTTATAACAAAGGCGTACTCAAGCGCTGTCGGGGAAGGTCCCTTTGTTTCCGAGATTTTCGGCGATGAGGCGGACAAGCTCAGAAGAAAAGGCGGGGACTCAGGAGAGTTCGGCGCGACTACTGGAAGACCAAGGAGAGTGGGCTGGTTTGACGCCGTGGCTACCCGTTACGGCTGTGAGGTTCAGGGGGCGACGGAAGTTGTTATGACGTGTCTTGACGTTTTAAGCTATCTTGATGAGATAAAGGTATGCACTGGATATGAGCTTGACGGAAAAGAGTATAAAGAGTTTTTAACAACTAAAAAGCTTTATGACGCCAAACCTGTTTACACAACGCTTAAAGGCTGGAAAACAGATATAAGAGGCATTGACTCATTTGACAAGCTTCCGGACGAGGCCAAGGCTTATGTGGAGTTTATTGAGAAAGAAATCGGTTTTAAAATCTCAATGGTATCCAACGGGCCGAAAAGAGATGAGATTTTATTTAGGGATTAAAAAATAAATTTTTGTTAGAGCCTGTATAAAATTTTTAAAAGCCTCTTTATACTATTATTGCGTTTTGATAAAAACAGCCGTAAACTTTATGAGACTTTAAAGCTCATAAGGTTTACGGCTGTTTTTTATTTGGGTTATTTGGGCCAGGCTGTTTCTTTTTCTCTCGCTTTATGCGCTTTGTCCCGCATATGGTTTAATCTTTTTACTATATAGTCGATTTTTTCCTCTTGTCTGTCCGCTTGTTCTTTTAAGTCTCTCATCATTTTTAATAATTCATCAATTTTCTCATCCTGACTCATATAAAACCCTCCTTTTAAAAATATCAGAATTTTACAGAACTTGTTTTTAATTTTATTATACCATATTTTTATAATGTTTGGTAGTATGATTTGATAAAATTATGAGGTTCGCAAAAAACACTTGCGGAAATTGTTTTTTTGTGGTAATCTTTTTCTAAGGGCAATGGCGTCATTATAGATGTGATTGGCATTTTGTATCTCATTTTTTATGTTTTTCGCTTTACAAAGGCGCATGTCGGTCAGATTGCCCGTATAATTTTATACTATACAAAAAGTTAATATGTGGGGCGCTGTTTTCTTAATTATCAGGAAATTATTAAGAAAATAATACCGACGGTTCCATATTTAAAAGGAGGACGACATTAATGTCATATGTAGACGAAGTAATCGAGGCGGTTGTTCGCAAAAACCCAAGCGAACCCGAATTTCATCAAGCTGTTAAAGAGGTTTTGGAATCCCTCAGGGCTGTTGTTGAGGCTAATGAGGAGAAATTCAGAAAAGAAGCGCTTCTTGAAAGAATAGTTGAGCCGGAGAGACAAATTAAATTCAGGGTTCCCTGGGTTGACGACAACGGAAATGTACAGGTAAATACAGGTTACAGAGTTCAGTTTAACAGCGCTATAGGGCCTTATAAGGGCGGCCTTAGATTACATCCATCGGTAAATCTCGGTATTATTAAATTTTTAGGTTTTGAGCAGATTTTCAAAAACTCTCTTACAGGTCTTCCTATCGGCGGCGGAAAAGGCGGTTCTGATTTTGATCCCAAAGGAAAGTCAGACAGAGAGGTTATGGCGTTCTGCCAGAGCTTTATGACAGAATTATGCAAACACATCGGCGCTGATACGGACGTACCAGCCGGAGATATAGGTACGGGAGCGAGAGAAATCGGATATATGTTTGGCCAGTATAAACGCATAAGAGGCGTTTATGAGGGCGTACTTACGGGAAAGGGTCTTTCCTACGGCGGTTCCCTGGCGAGAACGGAAGCCACGGGATATGGCTTATTATACTTAACAGATGAAATGCTTAAACGCAACGGGCACGACATAAAAGGAAAAACCGTTTGTATATCAGGTTCAGGAAACGTGGCTATATACGCCGCTCAAAAAGCTTTTGAGCTCGGCGCTAAAGTTGTTACGGTTTCTGATTCCACAGGATGGGTTTACGATCCGGAGGGAATTGACGTTAATTTATTAAAAGAGGTTAAAGAAGTTAAGAGAGCGAGACTCACAGAGTACGCCAAAGAGAGAAAAAGCGCCGAGTATCACGAGGGACGAGGCGTTTGGACGATTAAATGCGATGTGGCTCTTCCATGCGCCACTCAAAACGAGCTCACTTTAGACGACGCCAAAACTTTGGCAGCTAACGGATGTATAGCTGTGGCGGAGGGCGCTAATATGCCTACGACCCTTGACGCTACAGAATATCTTCAGGCGAACAAAGTTCTTTTCGCCCCAGGCAAGGCGGCGAACGCCGGCGGAGTGGCTACATCCGCTCTTGAGATGAGCCAGAACAGCGAAAGACTCAGCTGGACTTTTGAGGAAGTTGACGCTAAGCTTAAAAACATTATGGTTTCTATTTTCCACAATCTTGATGACGCGGCTAAACGTTACGGCGCTGAGGGCAACTATGTTGTGGGCGCTAACATAGCGGGATTTGAGAAAGTGGCGGACGCTATGCTCGCTCAGGGAGTTTGTTAATTTTCGGATGTTTATATTTAAAATCCGCGGGGAAATTTCCCCCGCGGGTTTTATTTTTTTGTTTTTATTAGTTCTTCTGAAAGCTCAAATCCGGTTTTTATTCCCTCCCGATACCCTTCTTTTAAATTTATAAGAAGAAGCTTTTTATAATAACCGATTATTTTTTCAGCTTCTTTAGATGTTTTTTCATCTTTTGAGTTAAAAAAATTTTTCTCGGCTTCTTTTAGTTGTTCTCTTAAAATTTTAACTTTTTTGTATTTATTTATTCTTTCACCTATTTCGGTGATTCCGCAGATACCGCCGAAAAATAATTTGTCTACAATATTTTTTCTCAAATGGGTTAGCTCCTATAAGATATTTCATAAACAATATTAGGACAAATAGACCACAATGTCAATAGTACATATTGTCCTAATATATTATTTGTTTGGGTGATAAAGGTGATTAGAAGGTATAAAAGATTAGTGGATTTACGTGAAAGTCTTGATTTGACTCAAAAATACATATCGGGTATGCTTATGTGCGACCAGTCGTTATACTCAAAGTATGAGAGAGGGGAGAGGGACGTTCCTTTGCATATAATGGTTAAGTTAGCAAAATTTTATGATACCTCCGTTGATTATATCGTGGAGCTTACGGACGTTAAAAAACCTTATCCGAGGAGGAAATAAATTTTTGTTTTTTTATGAGCAAAAAATGAAAAAGGTTAATTCTGATTTTTAGCTAATCTTTAATTGTGTAATATTCGTACTTTTGTAACTAAAAGTACCCAAAGTTCCGAGGGGGGAGGATAATAAATTCCCGGCAAATTTAAAAAGCTGAGTTATCAAACAAAAAGAATCCTTACAGGCAACCTGTACCGCCCGCTTAAACCGTGCGGGCGTACGGATAATTTTTGTTTGAGAACTCAAAACGCTTTTAAAATTTGTTCTTCAGTTATCCCTACGGATAACCCCTCTCAAAGAAGCGGTTAATTGGCCAGTTTTTAGGGAGTTGTGAGTGTGGCGGGAGCGGTTGCGGCGAAAAGCCGCTAAGGGTTATTCGCTTTTTAAGGTAAAGAGGTGTAAATTAGGTAAAGCCTTATTTACAGTAAATTATGAAGTTCTTAAAGGAGAAATTAAACCACATAATTTTTGTTAAGAAAGTTTTTTAATCTGGCGTAGGGGAATTTTGAACTAATTATTAATTTTCTTTATTTGTTTTTGAATATGGTTTATTTTCGTCGGTAAGACCTATAAGGTAGTCTATACTGGCGTCTAAAGCGAGCGCTATTTTTCTTAATTGCTCAATAGTAGGAGTTTGTCTGTTATTTTCAAGTTTAGAGTAAGTTTTTCGCTTAATCCCTGTAAGCCGTTCCATTTTCAGCTGAGTGAAACTTTTTGCTTTTCTAAGTCTTTTTATTCTATAAGCTAATAGAACTTTATTCAATAAAATCACCTCAAAAAAAATATAGCATAAATTTATAATGAAAATATGGTGTTATGGACCTATAAATAGAAATTTTCACTATGGGGAGAATTAGCCCACGGTCTTTTTGTATTTCTATAATAAAAGTACAAATAAAAATTTACTTCAAAAAAATAGTAAAAATATATTGACAAAAAAATGTTTATATTATATAATGATTTTATAGTGAGCGAGGGCGTTTCAATGACTTAGGTGCATTGGGACGCTTTTGTTATTTTAATCAAAGATATTATTGAGAATTATCATTTGAAAGGAGAATTTTTAAATGGCAAAATACAGTAAAGAGGATATTTTAAGAATTGTTAAAGAGGAGGACATAAAATTTGTAAGGCTTCAGTTTACAGACGTTTTGGGAACCCTTAAAAATGTGGCTGTTACTGTTTCACAGCTTCCTAAGATTTTAGATGAGGGTATGATGTTCGACGGTTCCTCAATTCAGGGTTTCGCCAGAATCGAGGAGTCTGATATGTATTTAAAACCTGACCTTGACACTTTTGTTACGCTTCCGTGGCGGCCGCAGCACAGCAAGGTGGCGAGATTTATATGCGATATTTACACACCTGCCGGAGAGCCTTTTGAAGGCGACCCAAGATACATACTGAAAAAAACAATCAAGGAAGCGGAGGAAATGGGCTATCAGTTTAACGTTGGAAACGAGTGCGAGTTTTTCTTATTTCAGACAGATGAGAACGGCGCTCCCACAACTATCACAAATGACGAGGCGGGATATTTCGACCTTGACCCCCTCGACTGCGGAGAGGACGTAAGACGTGAGATTTGCCTTACTCTCGAGGAAATGGGCTATGAGGTTGAGGCTTCTCACCATGAGGTGGCAGAGGGACAGCACGAAATTGACTTTAAATATGACAGTGCCCTCGCTACCGCCGACAACGTTATGACATTTAAGCTTGTTGTTAAGACTATCGCTAAAAAATACGGACTTCACGCCACTTTTATGCCTAAGCCTATTTTTGGGATAAACGGCTCTGGTATGCATACAAATATGTCTTTGTTTAGAGACGGGAAAAACGCTTTCTTTGATGAAAACGACTCATTGCAGTTAAGCAAGACGGCCTACAGCTATATCGCCGGCGTTCTTAAACACGTGGCGGGTATCACGGCTGTTACGAACCCTCTTGTAAATTCTTATAAACGTCTTGTTCCCGGATATGAGGCTCCCTGTTATATAGCCTGGAGCGCCTCAAACCGTTCGGACATCATAAGGATTCCCGCCTCAAGAGGAGCGGGCACGAGAGTCGAGCTTAGAAGCCCCGACCCGTCAACAAATCCTTATCTTTGTCTCGCTCTTTGTCTTGCCGCCGGTCTCGATGGTATTAAGAAAAACCTCGACGCTCCTGAAAGCGTTGACGACAATATGTTTGATATGACGCAGAAAGAAAGAGACGATAGAGGAATTAAAAATTTACCCGGCAGCCTTAAAGAGGCACTTGACGTAATGGAAAAAGACGGTCTCGCGAGGGAAACCTTGGGAGAACATGTTTACAACGCTTACGTAAGCTGTAAAAACGCTGAGTGGGACAGCTTTAGAATGTATGTAAGCCAATGGGAGGTTGACGAGTATATTTATCAGTATTAATTTATGTTATAGCCAAAAAACTTGAAAATGAGTGAAAAGGGGTGAGCTGAAAATTATTTTTACAAGGCGGCGGGGAGAGTGCCATACGCCACTGATTCCAACCCTGTAAAAAGGATTTTCAGCCGCTGAATTTGTTTATTTTTAAGTTGTATGGCTATAAATTTTCGTTATAGACTTGTTTACTGCCTGTAAAATAGGTGAAATCATATTCAAAAGCCTTTTTACAGGTTTATGAACAAGTCCGGTTAAAGGGGCTTTATGGAACGGCGGGGGGGAGTTTTTATGAGAAATCACAACATTTTGGCCGCTTTTTCAAATGAGAGGGTTTTGGGAGTGGTTGAGAAAATGCTCGCCAGTGAGAATATACGCCTCGCTTATTCCTGTAAAAGCGCTTCAGAGCTTAAAAAAAGTATTAACTACTGTCAAAGCGGAATCATTATATGCGGATATAAGCTTAAAGACGGCGTTATTGTCCAGTTTATCGATGATATTCCGGAAAACTTCTCCGTTATATTGATAGGAAACAAGTCGCAGGCGGAGATGTGCGAGAGCGACAGGGTTTTTAAACTTATAGTTCCTTTAAAAAAGGATGATTTGATTTGCTCAGTTTATATGCTTTTGAGTATGAGGGAGGGCGGTTATACCGGAAAGGCTTCTTTCAGAACATCGAAAGAGGAGAAGATAATAAGAAGGGCTAAAGAAATTCTTATTGACAGGTATAATCTGACGGAAGAACAAGCGCACAAGTATTTGCAGAAAAAAAGTATGGATACGGGCAGAAAAATTATTGACGTGGCTAAACTTATTTTATAAAACTTTTATAACATATTTGTTTAATAGAATAATAGGATTCTTTTTAAATGATGGATAAAAAGAGAGGCTGAATGTATCTGAAAACAAAAATACGCGCGGAACTTGAATATTTTAGTTTTATAAATACACGTGAATTTTTTAAATAATTGATTTCTATACAGTTTAAATAATTGGGATTGAGTTTTTAGATATGCTATAGGCTGTTGAACAGGTTTAATTTTGCTTTTGACAATATGAAAACGGAGGTTTACTCCGTTTTATTTTTTTGCGGGAAAACATGAGGTGTTTCCTCAATTTCCAGAAAGTTTTTTTTACAATATTATTAATTTTTAAAAATTAATTTGTTATTATTAAAATAAAATGGTATAATGTATAAGAAGCAAATATAAGGATTAATAAAAAATTATCATCGCCGCGGGAAGTTTTTGGCGGGATAATGATCTCGGCTGGCAAATTACCGCCGGAGTCTTTTACATATTTTTTTTATTTTAATTTTCACGGTTGGAGGTTTAGTATGAAGAAAGGCTTTTTTTTGAAATCTGTTTTCAATAAATTCATATGTTTTGTTTTGACGTTCGCTTTAACCCCAATGGGGGCTATTAAGGTATCGGCTCTTACAGACACCAAGGTTTTTACCGACCCTGTTGAGAATATTTATGTGGGAAGAGACGAGGGATGGGACTTTATCGAGAATTTGACTTTCGGCGACGTGGGGGCGGGCCATTGGGCTAAAGAAGCTGTTACCCGTTCCGGCGCTTATGATATGGTTAAAGGTTACAGCGGTAATTTTAACCCCAATGGAACTGTATCGAATCAAGAGGCTATCGCTTTCGTTATCAGGATTATGGGAATGGAAAACGCCGCTCAGACGAGGGCCGCGGAACTTAAAGAAACCAGTCCTCAGTATAACTCGGTTGTCCCTACATGGGCGAACGGATATTTGAGTTTGGCTCAGGAAAACGGTCTTATTTCCGATGTGGAGTATCTTGACACTTTAGTGGAGGACCAGACTACCCTGGACCCCGCCGTATCATTTTTTAAAGGCGCCCCAGCAACAAGGGAAAGGGTGGCCGACTGGATTGTTAAGGGGATAAGGGTTTCAGCCCCGAACGCCTTAAATGTCACGGGTACTTCTCAGCAGAGTATGTATAAATTCTCCGATTGGGACTCGGTTGACGTGGCGTACGCTCAGTCTCTTGAGCTTTTGTGCGCGAACGGTGTTTTAAACGGCACGAACGGAAAAATTAATCCAAAGGGAAACCTGACGAGGGCAGAAATGGCTCAAATACTTTCATCTCTCGACACAATATATTTTCAGGCGGCTAATTTGGAGAGAAAGACGGGAACCGTAGGCGGTATTCAAGACGCTCAGTATTCTCAGACAAGTACAGCAAGCCTGTGGAGAAACATTTACATAAGAAATATGGACGGAAAAATCGATGTTCTTCAATTTCAGCTTAAAGACAGCGGCTCTCCTCAGGATAAAGCCGCGGATACGGTTGTTTACGCCGACGGCGAGATAGTTGGGCTCGCTTCTCTTCTTGAGGGCGACAAGATTGAGTATATTGTGGAGAAAGCCCAATCCGCCGGTGCCAACGAGCAGATTACGCCTCAGGATTTAACGACGAATCCTATTGAGGACGAAAACGCCGGTGCCTCGGGAAACAACAATAACAACAACTCGGCGCAGAAACAGAAAGTTATATTCGTTAAACTGACAGGCGGACTTGAGAGAAAAGAAGTTCAGGGAAAGCTTATGCAGATAGACTATGAGAATGGACAGATTCACATTCTCGATAATTTGGGAAAAAGATTTTCTTATCCTATCGTGAACGGTCTTTATGGAACCAACGACGACGGGGAAAACTATATCGTTATGGGCGAGAAAAGATACATAGACAAAAATCTCCCTTACGGGAGCGCCGTTAAGCTCGCTCTTGTAAACGACACAGTGGATGATATCGAGTATGTGGGCGACATGAATCTTAGAAATGAGATAAGAGGAATCGTCGTTGAGAATAATACTTCTTACGGTTATCTTACGGTTATAGGAAACGACGGCAAGGAGATTACCAAAAATTATTATCCTGACCAAACTGAAGTGGAGAAACAGGAATATTACGACCTTGACGACGAGACGGGATATTTAGACCAGGTGTTCCCGACAGGGGCTTATGATCCAAGAGATACACAGATATCGTCTATTGAGCCGGGAGATATTGTTTTCATAAGAACTTTTCAGGATGATCCTGAGACTATAGAGAGTATAAGCGCGTCTACCAACTACATAATGAAATACGGCAAAGTAAACAGCTATGTAAACGATGGAACAGGACTTAATCAGCTTATGCTTCAATATGAGAACGGTCAGACGTCATGGTTTGACGTGGCCGACGACATATTCGCCTCAAAAGCGGGCAAGCCTATAGAGCAAAACGAGATTCAGGCGGGGGACTGGGTTAAGGTCCTTGTTAATCAGGCTATTATATCGCCGGGATATATTATGGAGTCGGTTAAGGAAATCACCGTGGAAGGAACGGGCCATGAGATAAACACTATTATAAAAGGACAGCTTGGCGCCATAAACAATATTCAAAATAAAATATCCGTTCAGGATTCATATACTCTTACCAAAAACGGATGGTCAGACCATATGAACGTAAGAGACATAAGCATAGCCAACAATGATATTGAGTATTATTATGAGGGAAAGAGAATAAATCTTGATTACGCAATGAGATTTTTAAAGCATGCGGATAACGATGTTTATGTGGCTATGGAGAACAATTACAGCGGTGAGAAAGTCGCTATGGTTTCTTTCAGAACAAGCAGGGACGATGTTTTAGACGCCGACACTATCATCAATTCGGACGGTGTGGGAAACTTTAACATATCATCGAGAGAGGGAACCATTTCTACGGACGGGGGAACAATTGTAAGACGTCACGGAAGACTTGTTACGGGGCAGAATATTATGATTCCGGATTACGCCACTGTGGTTTTAAACGGAAACAACAAGGCTGCCGTAGTGGATATTTATGACCAGCCGGACGTTTCGGGGGTTATTATAGGCAGAGGAAGAATTTTGAGTGTTGACGAGGGAAAAAGCTTCAGTCTTAAATCCACGGGTATACTTACGGGAACGAAATGGGTGTACTCTCCTGTTGAGCGTACTTTCCAGATAGACCATAATACCATGTATATAGATGAGAACGGTATATCAAATATGGATAACTTTATTGAGTATACCACGAACTCTGTTGTAAGCAAGGTATATAACATTGTTTCCGACGGAACGAAAGCGACTCATGTAGTTAATTCGCCTTACGCCAAGGATTCTGTCAGAGGCGACGTTGTGTCGGTCGGAACAAGGGAAAATGAGGGCGACGACGGGGAAGAAGGCGGAGAAGAAGGCGGAGACGAGAACACCACGGAAAACGTTATCGTCATTAAAAACACGACTTATCTTAAAAACAAGGCCTATAAATGGGATGATGTAAGTTATGAGGATACCAGTGTTAATGTTACTATACCGCCAAACTCAATTATTGTTAAAAACAACAAAGTGGTTGGTCTTTCTGATATTGAGAAAGGCGACAAGCTCAGGGTTCTGACAGACAATCTTCCCGACTCTTTGAAAAGCGGAATGGACGTTACGGGATATATTATTCTTGTTGAGGGATAAACAGGCAATCGGCGTGAAATTTAAAAAAGTGATTTTATATATCATATCAGACGGTTAAAATTACAGCCTGTACTGACGGCGATTTTTGATCGCCGTCTATCGCCGATCGCGGCGGTTTCTTTGAAGCGGGCTTTTATTGAGCGGATCTGTTAGGAAATTAATGAAGGAAGGGATTATATGAGTAAATTTAAGCCGATGTTATTTATCGGTGTTTTGGCTGGCATGATTTTTATTCTTGGCTGTCCTGTTTTCGCTGATTTAGGGGATTTTTGCTTTTTCGGCGGTATCTCAGCGGGAAGAAAACTTCCGAAAACCACGGAGCTTATTCTCGACAAAAAAGACGGCAAGAAAAAGAAAGACGACTTTGAGACGCCATATAAGGAAATAATGTTTCTCTCCGGCGTTCCGACCACCTATGAGGGAAAGCTTACTGTAAAGGGTGATATGGACATTGACATAAACGACAAATCAAAGCTTGCCGACAGCTATGATGTTACTTATACCACGTCGGGAACGGATTTGACAGACGAAGGCAACAGAGTCGACAGGGAAATAAAATATAAAGTGAATTACCGTATTGAGGGAGACCAGGTTATAAAAGATTATGAGATTGACAAGCCAGGCGACTGGGACGAGACGATAATAATAGGCGGAACGACTTATAATCTTACAGATCTTGAGTCTGATTCAAGCGTCTCGGTGATTGAGCATCACACTCCCGGCGTTACTTATTATAAGGGTGACATTTCACACAGGGCGGTGTACAGCGTTGACGAGTCTAAAATTGTGTGGGAGATTTCAGGAACATTTTACGGATATGACAGTGCCTGGTCATCAACTGAGACACATAGAATCGACGGAACAGTGACTACCGACAAGTGGCAGATGCAGTATCAAATAAGGCCGAGCGTTTCTGTCGGAAAGACTTTGCAGTATTCGGAAAACGAGCCTACCGCTATAAGTTTCTCAGGAAACTACAGAGAGGTTATGCAGAATAAAAGCGGGTTAAGCTATAACATTTACGCTATGCCAAAAGGAAATACATATAAAGTTCCAACTACGGGAACGGAGTCTATATCGTCGTTTAACACCTTTGAGCAGCTTATCGCCCCAAATTTGGGATTTCTAAAGGGACATTTCGCCGAGGCGGATATTAAAAAGCTTTTCGCCATGCAGATTTTAGACGGTGAGCCTACTTATTATCAGCCGAGCCAGTCAATTACGAGAGGACAGTTTGTCACCATGCTTGTAAAAGCCGCCAAACTGCCTGTCGAGGAGGAAACGGCGAAGAAAAAAAGCAGCAAGAAGAAAAAAGAAGTCATAAACGTTGTTTTCCCCGACGTCACGCAGGACAGGGAAGACTACAGGTATATTATGGCGGCTTATAACTCCGGACTTGCCGTGGGACGTGACAATGGTCATTTTTACACTGACGCTCCTATCGAGAGGCAGGAGGCTATCGTTATACTTTTAAGGATACTGGGACTTGAGAATTTAGGACTTGACCCAACTCCAGTCACGTCTTTCGCCGATGATAGATATGTTGCCGACTGGGCTAAAAAAGAAGTTTACGCCGCGGCCAGATTAGGTATTATCGCCGGGGACTCTGACGGCAATTTCAGACCCAAGAGTTATGTCTCAAAAGCGGAGGCCGCCGCTTTTGTAAACAGACTTGTTAATTATATGCGTGACGACCTTCTTACGGACTATACAGAGCATATTGTAAATTACGCCAACTGATTATAGATTTTTTTAGACGTGTTACAGCGAAACAATAAAAGGATAAACAGACAATTTCTGATAAAGATTAAATAAAAAAAATTCTTTTATTGTTTCGCGATGAGAATTTTGTGAATTGCCATAATTGTAATTGGAGGAAGGGGTTTATTATGAGAATAAATGAGAGCAGGTATACTAAAGGGGCAAAATTAAAAAAAGTGTTTTTTTCTCTTATTTTAACGGCGGCGCTTTTAACAGGATTTATACCGTACAGCGTTTTAGCTGAGGAGGATATCTCAAAAAATGTGGAGGAAGTTATTTCCGATGTGGAGGAAATTGAGTTTGCTGGCGAATATCTCAAAAGCATAATGGCTCTTATAAGCAATTATTATGTGGATGACGTTTCCTTAGAGGAGCTTGTGAAAGGCGCTGTTTCGGGAATGGCGGGTACTTTGGACGAGTACAGCGAGTTTCTTGACGCTGATAAATTCAACAAGACTATTGAGGATACAACAAGCGAGCATGTCGGAATGGGCATTTCCTATTATTTAGACCAAGAGGACGGCTATCCACTTATTACAGCGGTTTATGAGGGAAGTCCCGCTGAAATCGCGGGGGTTAAAAAAGGAGATATACTTATTTCCGTGGACGGTATGGACATTAAAGGAAAAGACGGTGACGAGATTACTTCTTTTGTTTCAGGGAAAAAGGGCAAAACCGTTAAGGTTATAGTGAGACGAGAGGGGAAAAACGAGGAATTTTCCCTTAAAGTGGACGAGTTTCTTGCCCCGACTGTTTTTGTGTCAAAAATAGACGAGCTTTTACAGGGGCTTGACAAAAACAAGGCGGATAAGGTAAGATATATCCAGATTTCATCATTTGCTGACAAAACGGGACAGGAGTTTAAAAAAGCCGTTGAGAAAATGAAAAAGCAAAACGTAGAGGGAATTATCCTTGATTTAAGATTTAACGGCGGAGGCGTTACGCAATCCGCTTATGAGATATGCGAGATATTGGTTAAGGAAGGACCGTTTTTGAACATTAAAAGAAAAGATGGCAAGTACAATGTCAACTCAGAGGATAACAACGTTCCGTTTAACAATATAGCTATTCTTACCAACGAGGCTACAGCCTCAGCGTCAGAGCTTGTCGCGGCCGTTTTGAAAGACAACGGGGCGGCTGTCGTGGGCTCAAAAACTTATGGAAAGGGCGTGACCCAGGCTATTATAGAGCTTGAAGAGCTCGGCGCTCTTAAAATGACGACTGAGGAATTTTTTCCTATGAGCGGAAGAAAAATAAACGGGGTCGGAATTGTTCCGAATTATGAGGTGGAGCAAATAAAAATGATAGCGAACGATTCAGCGGATTTTCAAAAAGACGTTGAGACGGCTCTTAAAGCTTTAGGATACGACATAGCGACAAATGAGAAGAAAAGCGCCGTTATAAAGGAGATACAGAACAAATATTCCCTCAAGGAGACGGGGGAACTGGATTATTCAGTTATTTCGGCGATTAACAGCGAGATTATAAACAAAAACTATAAAGATGACAAAGTGTTTGAAAAGGCTGTTGAGGTTCTTTTCGGCAAATTGTAAGAGTTTTGAAATCGAGGTTTTATTTTATTTATGAGGTGACGAAATGCAGACAAAATATATTTTTGTTACGGGAGGAGTCGTTTCCGGGTTAGGCAAGGGGATTACCGCCGCTTCTCTCGGACGTCTTTTAAAAGCGAGAGGCTATAAGGTAACAATTCAGAAGTTTGATCCATATATTAATATTGACCCCGGTACTATGAGCCCGTATCAGCACGGCGAGGTTTTTGTCACCGACGACGGCGGAGAGACAGACCTCGACCTTGGGCATTATGAGAGATTTATTGACGAGAGTCTGACTATAAACAACAATATTACGACGGGCAAAATTTATTGGTCGGTTCTTAACAAAGAGCGCAAAGGAGAGTATTTAGGGGCTACCGTACAGGTGATTCCGCATATTACCAACGCTATAAAAGAGAGAGTTTTCAGGGCGGGCAAGTCAACGGGCTCTGATATTGTAATTACGGAAATTGGCGGAACTGTCGGGGATATTGAGAGCGAGCCTTTTCTTGAGGCCATAAGGCAGGTTGCCAGCGATGTTGGAAAAAAGAATGTTTTATATATTCACGTTACTTTAATCCCATATCTTAAAAAGTCGGGAGAGATGAAGACGAAACCTACTCAGCACTCGGTAAAACAACTTCTTGCTATTGGTATACAGCCGGACATTATTGTATGCAGGACAGAGCATACAATGAGCCAGGATATGAAAGACAAACTCGCTCTTTTCTGCAATGTCGATAAAAACTGTATTATGGAAAATATCGACTGCGAGTCTCTTTATGAGATACCTTTACTTCTTGAGAAAGAGAAATTCGCTCATATAGTGTGTGAGAAACTTGAGATTCCCTATACAGAGCCGGATTTAAACGACTGGCGGCAGGTTGTTGAGAGGCAAAAAAGCCTTAACAAAAAAGTTACTGTAGCTTTAGTGGGAAAATATGTCGAGCTTCATGACGCTTATATCTCTATTGTGGAGTCTCTTAAACACGCTGGAATTCACTCGGACGCCGAGGTATCCATTAAGTGGGTAAACGCTGAGGACGTTGAGAAATCAGGCGCTGAGAGATGTTTAAGCGGGGCGGACGCGATACTTGTTCCCGGAGGGTTTGGCGAGCGGGGAGTCGAGGGAAAGATTGACTCAGTAAGATATGCCAGGGAAAATAAAATTCCGTTTTTGGGAATTTGTCTTGGTATGCATTGTACAGTTATTGAGTTCGCCAGAAATGTTTTAGGACTTCAAAGCGCTCATACTTCAGAAATAAACAGGGATACACCTTATCCTGTTATCGACCTTATGCCGGAGCAAAAGGATATTGACGAGCTTGGCGGAACTATGCGCCTTGGAGCGTATCCATGCAGGCTGTTAAAAGATTCTCTCTCTTTCGATACATACGGCGAGGAGCTTATTTATGAGAGGCACAGACACAGATATGAGTTTAACAACGAGTTCAGAAACAAAATGAGTGAGAAGGGTCTTGTGATCGCGGGGATATCCCCCGATGAGAAGCTTGTTGAGATTGTCGAGCTTAAAAAGGATGTTCATCCATGGTTTATAAGCGTACAGTTTCATCCTGAGTTTAAGTCGAGGCCGAACAGACCGCATCCTTTATTTTTGGGGTTTGTGAAAGCGGCGAAAGAATATATGGAGTCTTTGACAAAATAACGGTTGTTTTTAGGAATCGTGTTTAAACTTTTATAAAGTTTTTTATATATGACCTATTCGATAGTATTTTTGGTATCGCTTGACAACTTTTTTGAAAGATTTTTAGGGTATTTCCGAGAGAATTAGGCTTTGCCCGGCAAAAAAAGCAATTTGCCAATCGCTGCCGCTTGAGATTATTGAAAAGACTTGATTTTAAAGGCTGTTACAAATTTTTCAAACAGATTTATTATAAAAATTTAAAGTTTAAAAATTTTCCTATATTGGAAAAAACTTTTCTTATATTTAATTTAAAAGTAATCGACGTGTAACATAATTGTAACATTAATAGGTTATAATATTACTATAAGAATTTAGCCTCAAAAAATAATTAAAAATTATTTTATGGAATACAGGCTCATACATATTTTTTGTGAGATTTAAACCAATAAATTTTTATAAATATTTTTTTGTTTTTAGGCGACAGTTCTTATAAATATTTGGTGTGTAGAGGATAAGTTTATATTACCGAGAGACCAAAGAGATATATATCAATTTGACATTTGAAAGTATATTAAAGAACTTTTAAGGTTCTTGGAAAGGAGGCTGTCATGAAAAAGTTATTATCATTTATATCCGTTTTGTTATTTATAATAGCTACGTCTACGATATGCGTTCTTGCGGCTTCCGGCTCTCAAGATGTTGAAAAGTTTGGGATTACCGGCGGTATAAATTTACAAAAGGGCGCGGAAACCACGTTCGACAGTTCGAGAATTATTTCGGGAACCGCCGAAAAGGACACAGAGGTCGAGATAATTGTGTATCGTGTGGCGGACGACGCCGATGAGGCGAATTTGATTGAATTAGACAGGTATAAGACAACCGTGGGGCTTTCAGAGATTTTTCTTGAGGACGTTGACCTTAGCATCGGCAAAAACCTTATTGTGGTTAAGGCTGTCAACGGGGAGAAATACTCGGAGGTATCGGCTGTTGTTAAACGCAAAAAAAGTGAGATAAAAATTGAACTTCGGCAGGGAATTATCCTTCCGGGTCAAAGGTGATTTTAATGAGATTAAATATTACTAAAAATTTTATAATTGCTTTTTTCGTAATACTTGCTGTTTATCAAACTTCAGAGTTATGGTTTGAAGGTTTTTCAAACCATAACTTTTTTTACTCTTTTTTCAATACCTCAAATGATTTTGACGATGGCGGGCTTGTCTATTCCCTTGACAGTATTATTATAAACAAAGGGAATGACAGGCTCATTCGCGTGAAAAACGATATTTATAAAAACGAGAGCAAAAACGTCTTTGACAATGCCGTTAAACTCACTATGGAAAACGGGAGCGTATCGCCCGCCGACAAATTTAACTGGGATGAGATATTTCAGGCGAGGGCAGTGGTTTACCGATACGGCGTCGAGATAGACAACGTAAGTCTTTCCAAAATGTTCGGTTTCAGGGAGGAACTTTTAAAAGATTTTTCTGAGAGAACGGATACGGTAGTTATTATGCCCGTGACGACTATTCCAGAGCGTATTTTGGTAGGTTTCGGAAACAGAAAGACTAACGCCGCGCGTTTTTATTCCATTGAGAAAAGTAATTACGCTTATACTGTATATGACGCTATAGGCTCTGTTCAGGGAAGTAAAGATATTTATTATACCGCCAGCGTTAAAAACGGACTTAATTTATTTAAGGGGAATATTTTTATACCACAGTGGAACGGCTCTAAATCTAATTATTATCCTGTTAAATCTGAAAATCCTTTTTTTGAGGATGATGAGTTTCAGCAAATTAAACTTGAGCGGGCCGTGGACGTATTTTTTGATAACTCAGCGTCAAAGTGGACATCTTTCTCAAACGGCGTATTTATTTACAGTGATGAGAACACAGTTGTAAAATATTATCCGGCGGGAGTTTTGGAGCTTTACAACTATACCGCCGAGAAAAACGGCGAGGAAAAGGATTTTTATAGTAAATATAAAAACGCCGTTTCCGTTCTTAAAAAGGATTCTAATATAAAGAACGAGTATTTTTTAAGCGGTTATACAGAGGACAGCGAAAAAACGATTTTTTATTTTGATTATAAAATAAATGATTTTACGATAAGGCTTGGAGAGAATATTAAAAAAAACACAGGTATGCGCTCTGCCATAGAAGTTACGCTAAACGATGGAAGAGTCTCAAAATACCGAAGGTTAGCGTATGAGTTTTATTCAGACGATTCTAAAACGGAGAGTATAGAAAAAGGTTTTATAAGCGCCATAAATGAGGTTTTGGCGGAGATTCAAAGCGGCGGTGAGAATATTAGTGTTTCAGACTCAAATGAGATTATTGAGAACGCCGAGCTTATTTATATTTTAGACGATAATGAGGAGGCTCTTTTAAGCTGGCTTATAAACGTTGACGGAACGGACTATATAAGACCTGTTCAATAATTTAAACGGTAATGTTTAATAGATTTTTTTAAGCTTTACTTTGACTGATTTTTTAAAATATGTTTTCACGTATTGTTCCGAAGAAAAGATTTAGTCTGACAAAAAATCTCTTGGCAATCAGTACCGCTCAAAATATTGAACAAGTCTGTAAAAGAAAATTGCGAAGACAAGAGGGGGAGAGTTCACGATGGCTCCTATAAAAAAGAAGAGATAGTTTTTTTCCTTTAGTTTTTTTGAGATAGCCGTAATTTTAAAAATGTCGGGGGGATTATATGGATTGGGGAAAAGCGAAAAATTATACCATTATTTTTCTTATTTTTTTAAATACGGTTCTTTTTTTCTGCAATATTTGTTTTAACAAAAGGTATGTTATTACTAATGAACAGATAGACGCCGTTAAAACAATTTTAAACGAAAGAAACATAAAAATAGACGCTTCCTGCGAGATACCAGTTGATTATAGTCCTATGCTCCAAATAAATTTCGGCGAGTATTATTATGATGAGATTAACATTCAAAAAATATTTTTTCCTGAGAACAGCGAGGTCAAAAGAACGACGGATTTTGAGAAAACAATTTTATCTTTAGGCGACGCGGCTATTTTTATTAAGGATGATATTGTGGAATTTGAAAATTACGGCGCTTTAAAAAAAGTTTCCATAGACAGAGAATCTGTCCTTAAAGTCTGTGAGGAGTACGCCTCGCGCGCCGAGGAGTTTTTTGATGATTTGGAGAATTACGGCTTAAAGGAATTTGACGATTGTTATATAGTCGAGTATATCGGGCGCTATAAAAATACGTCTGTATTTTGCAATTATATGAGATTTAAGATTTCTAAAGACGGCGGTATGCGCGTGAGGCTTAGATATTTTCCTGTTAAAAATTTATATGGGAATGAAGTTGACATTTGTTCAGCCGATGAGGCTTTGTTTATTTTTTCGGAAAAGGCGGGAGAGATTTGCGGTACGAAAGATGTTTCCGTTTTAAAAATAGCTAAGGGATATTATTTTGACGATTTTGTGAGGGGAAATAAAATTATCTCAATACCGTATTATCGCATTGATGTGGCTGAGAAGGAAGAGCCTTTTTTTGTAAACGCTTATAACAGGACACTTGAGGAGTGATTGAGAAAACATTATAGTCAACAGATTTGAAAATAAACAAGTTCAGCCGCTAAATTTGTTTATTTTCAAATTTGTTGACTATAATATTTTTTCCTGTATTTTTTAAAGGTTTTTATTTATTTTACACAAAAAATCATAGTTTTGCTTAAAAACACTATCGTGTCTTTATTCCCAAAAAATACTTGACATATTAAGACGAGGTAATTAAAATTATAAGAAATCAAAAGGCAAGCTTATTGAGGCGGTTTTATTTAATTAATAATTTGGAAATCAGGGAGATGATTTTTAGCCGTGGAATTTGTTTCTTTTTAAGTTTGCCAATATAAATATAATTTATAGAAGGAGTGTTTAAGTTATGAGAAAAACAAGTGTGAAAATGGAAAGAACAAGCACCCAGGCAATTTGTCTTACAGGGCTTTTTACCGCTATTATTTGTCTTGGAACCATGTTTTTAAAGCTTCCTGTTCCTACAATGACAGATGGATACATAAATTTTGGAGATGGGTTTATTATTATTATTTCTGTGATGTTCGGCAAAAAGTACGGCGCCGTTTCAGGCGCGGCTGGGTCGGCTCTCGCTGATATTCTTTTGGGTTCTCCCCATTGGGCCGTATTCACGTTTATTATAAAAGGGCTTATGGGATATGTTACTGGGCTGGTTAAAGATTACTCAGACGAGAACTCGAGATTTTTTTCGGTCAGAAACGTGTCGGCTGCTTTTATATGTGAGGTTATTATGGTGGCGGGATATTTTATATGCGGGGTTCTGCTTAAAGGCTATTTTATGACTCCAGATTCTGAGAAATTCATAGCGGCGGGCGCAAGCTCACTTTTTGAGTACGGAGTTATTCAGGCGACTTCCTCGTTTTTTCAAAACCTTATTCAGGCGGGAGGAAGTATTGTTATTTTTTATTTTCTAGGCCTCGCTCTTCATAATGCTAAAATCGCTAAATTGTCAAAATAAGCAAATATATTGTTATAGTCAAACAATTTGAGAATGAAGAGAAATATATTTAGCGATTTGTAAAATTCTCAGCCATAAGACTTGGTTTTTTTTAATTCACTGATTAATAAAGGCGTCTTTCCTCGGACGAGGGGATTATCCAAGTTTTTTTAAATATTTTGCCGGTGAGAGATAACATTTATGTTTTTCGGGAAATTTATTATTTATACAGTTTTAACAGCTATAGTGAAATTTTTAGGGAAACACCGCGCAAAGGAAAATAAAAATAATTTTTCAAATTTAAAATTTCCGTTATCGTGTCATTTTTCAAGAAAAATAACACTAACACTCAAATTTTTTTAAAAAATTATTTTTATTTTTGAATTACGCGGTATTTCCTTAGACATATTCTGATAAATCGGGGATTTTTAAAAAAAATTTCCGATTTAAAAAAAATGCTTTATTGTTTATAAAAAAAATGTTATAATAAAAGCAAGATTTTTAATTTATAGAGAAATGGCAAAATATTGACGTTTTTAATACATTATATTTAAAGTGATTTGGTTAGTTTTTTGTTATTTTAATAAATCTGTTCCGTAACCTTAAAATTTGTGTGAATAATTGATTTTATTGTTACAGTCTATAGAGACTAAAAATTAATTGACATAACAAAGCGCGGCGGTGAAAAGGCTTTAATGTCTTTTTAAGGGTTTGGGGCAGGTCTGTTGTTTTACAGAGACGCTTATTGATATTTACGGTCTTTTGAGTCATATGATTCCAAAAGATGGGATCGGGCCGGATTTTATTATTGTATTATACTGTTGAGAAAGGTGTACGTAAACAGATGGAACATTTGGTTATTACAGGGCAAAAACAGCTTTCGGGGGAGGTTTTTATAAGCGGCGCGAAAAACGCGGTAGTCGCTATTATTCCCGCGGCGATTATGGCGAAAGGAAAATGCGTTATTGAAAACCTTCCGTATATTGAGGACGTTAGAAGTCTTGTCGATACTTTAACTAATATTGGCGCGGTTTGTGAGTTTACAGGCGACAATTCTCTTATTATTGACAGCTCAAATATTGAAAAGTACTGCGCTACTTATGAGTCGGTTAAAAAAATCAGGGCTTCTTATTATCTTATGGGCGCTTTTCTCGGCAGGTTTAAAAAGGCCGAGGTCGCTATGCCCGGCGGCTGTAATTTTGGCACAAGGCCGATTGACCAGCATTTAAGAGGATTTAAAGCTCTCGGGGCGGAGTATACCATTCAGCATGGAGTTGTTAAACTATCAGCCGAAAAGCTTACGGGGAGTCATATTTATCTCGATATGCCAAGTGTCGGCGCGACGATTAACATTATGCTCGCCGCCTCAATGGCTGAGGGGGTCACTCTTATTGAGAATGCCGCTAAGGAACCCCATATTGTCGATACAGCCAATTTTTTGAATATGTTAGGGGCGAAAATTAAGGGAGCCGGCACGGATGTTATCAAAATAACGGGAGTATCAGAGCTTCACGGGGCTGAGTATATGATTATACCAGACCAAATTGAGGCGGGAACTTATATGATTGCCGCGGCTATGGCGGGCGGCGACGTTACCGTGAGAAATATTATTCCGAAACATATGGACCCTCTTTCCGCCAAACTTCAGGAAATCGGCTGTATGCTTTATGAAGGTGACGATTCAATAAGGGTTGTTTCCACGGGAAATCTTTTGCCGACTACCGTTAAGACTATGGCATATCCCGGATTTCCGACGGATTTACAGCCACAGATGACGGCTCTTTTATGCGCGGCGAACGGCACGAGTATTTTAACTGAAAATGTCTGGGAAAACAGATTTCAATACATCAACGAGCTTAAACGTCTTGGCGGGAACATTACCGTTGAGGGCAGGGTCGCTGTTGTTGAGGGCGTAAGACAGCTTATGGGCGCCGAAGTCAACGCCACGGATTTAAGAGCGGGCGCCGCTTTAGTCATCGCCGGGCTTGCCGCGAAGGGCACGACCACAATAGGCAACGTTAAATATATTGACAGGGGATATGAGAAAATAGAACATAAACTCAGGGCGATAGGCGCCGACGTTAAACGAGTCGGAGAAAAAAATATCGGCTGAGAAAAATATTTTAGGTTCTGCCTCAAATTTTGAAAAAGGATTTACGGAGCGCGGTAAAGCGCGGGATTTTAATATTTATGAACAGGGGCGTTTCTTATGGCGGTTAAATTTGCGACTATCGCGAGCGGCAGCGGCGGAAACAGCGTTTTTATCGGAACGGACAACACCAACGTTTTAATTGACGCCGGCTTAAGCGGGAAAAAGATTCAGTCAGGACTTTCTGAAATCGGGGTTTTAGGAAGTAATATTGACGGGATTTTTGTTACTCACGAACATATAGACCATGTACAGGGTGTAGGGATTTTGTCAAGGCGGTTTGGCATACCCGTTTACGCCACGGAGGGGACGTGGAGAAATATGCCCGGTTCTGTCGGGGATATTTCTCCCGACAATAAAAGGGTTATCTCAAAAAAGGAAGATTTTGTTATTAAGGATTTAGCCATAAAGCCTTACTCTATTCCTCATGACGCGGCTGATCCCGTTGGATACAGCGTTATGAGCGACAAATTTAAAATATCTGTAGCTACGGACATAGGGCATGTCACGGAAGAAATTATGGAAAATGTTAAGGACTGTGATTTATTGCTTTTAGAAAGCAACCACGATATTCATATGCTTGAAAACGGTACATACCCATATCCTCTTAAAAGGCGTATTCTGGGAAAAAACGGGCACCTTTCAAACGAGACGGCGGGGAAGCTCTTAGCTTGGGTTATATGTCAGAACCAAAAGCTTAAAAATGTTTTTCTCGGACATTTAAGCAAGGAAAACAACACTCCTGAGACTGCCTATAATACTGTTAAGGAAATTCTGGACGGTTATGGAATTGAAACAGGCAAGGAATTTAATTTATATATGGCGGCCAGATTTGGGGTTGAAAGGCTTATTGAGCTTGTATAAGGCGACATTATGAGAACAGAAATTATTTGTGTGGGAAAAATAAAAGAAAAATTTTTTAAGGACGCTATATCGGAATATTCAAAACGTCTCTCTAAATATGTAAATCTTAACATTATTGAGGTTTCCGACGAGAAAACCCCTGAAAGTCTTTCAGATTCGGAAAAGCGAATTGTAAAGTATAAAGAGGGGGAAAGAATTTTAAACGCTGTTAAGACTAATTTCGTTATCGCTCTTGATTTAAGCGGAAAAAAGCTCTCGAGTGAAAATTTCGCTGAGTTTCTGCGAAAATCCATGGTTTCGGGAATTAACGGAGTCTCTTTTGTTATAGGCGGTTCTCTCGGTCTTTCCGAGTCTGTTATAAAGAGGGCGGATTTGAGGCTTTCTTTTTCGGACATGACATTTCCGCATCAGCTTATGAGGGTGATTCTTCTTGAGCAAATTTACAGGGCGCACAGGATTATTAATAACGAACCTTATCATAAATAAGAGGTGGCTGTTATTTTTGATAAATTTTTATCAATAAGTCTTTAGAAATTTATTTTTATGGGCAAAGTATCTAAAATTATATCGGAGAGCCGTGAAAGGAATTGACGATTAAGGGTTTTTTATTTGAGATTTTTTCTTTTTGACTAACGGGGTTGTTTAACTTGTATATATGGTCTGTTTTAAGAAAAGTAATTTAAGAAAAGTTTTCCGTAAATATATTTGACAAACTTGATTGATTGATGATAATATAATTAATATAAGGATAAATTTTATAATGCGGTATGTTTACGTATGTTTTTAATCTACTGATTGATTGCCGTGAGATTAGAGTATTTTTACATATAAAAATACGAATAGTTTTTGATTTGTGAGAAATATTTTGGAAAAATTTATAAATTTGACAGATTTGAAAATTTTGAGTAAACATGGGATTGTTTTACGTTAAACTAAAGGAGTTGGTAGGGATATGAGCAATACTTGGGGATTTAATCAGATTGACGCTGACACGCTTAAGGAAATCGCTAATATTGGTTCGGGAACGGCGGCGGGAAGCCTCGCCAGCCTTCTCAAGGATAAGATCACAATGACTGTGCCGGAGGTTACAACCCCCGAATTCAAAGATTTGCCTGATATTTTAAATGGGGCGGATAAAGTTGTCGCGAGCGTTTTTGTTAAGATTTACGGCGATATTAAAGGAACCATGATGTATGTTATGGATGAGAATTCGGCTTGTACCCTTACTAACAGGATTTTGAACAAAAAGAACAGAAGTCTTTATGATTTTGGGGAAATGGAACTTTCCGTTATTACGGAAATAGGAAATATTCTTACAAGCTCATATCTTATGAGTATGTCAAGTCTTCTTAAATTTAACATAACTAAATCAGTTCCTTATCTAGCTATTGATATGGCGGGAGCCGTGCTCAGTGTTCCGGCCACGGAATTCGCCAAAGTCGCTGATTCGGTTTTACTTATAAAATCAACTCTGAAAGACAATACATACAATATGTTTGGGTTTTTTATTTTAATTCCTGATTTTGGAGAGATTTAATCGATTTAAGTAAGTTCTCTGTTTTTTAAGCGCGGGGGGCTTACTTTTATATTTAGTGTAAGCGCGGAGTTCTCGCTGAATATAAGGGAGTTGTGAAACGCCATATGTTCAGGGTACTTTTACAAGCTAAAAACACTAATAGTTTTTGGTTGTATTTCAAGGTGAGTTTGGAAAAATATTAAAAAGATGTTGACATGTTTTTTTTTATGTGTTAGAATGTCCTTGTTTAGCCGCGCGGAGAGGTATTAAAATGTACAGCGTTTGTTCACGCGGTACTTCCGAATCCGGCGAGTTCTCATTTTAAGGAGGTGTACTTATGTACGCGATTATTGAAACAGGCGGAAAGCAGTATAAGGTTTGCGAGGGCGACGTTATCAGAGTTGAGAAACTTAAAGCGGCCGCTGAGAGCAAATATGTTTTTGACAATGTTTTGGCTGTGGGAAACGGCGATGATTTTAAAATAGGCGCTCCCAAGGTTGATGGGGCGAGTGTTGAGGCTTCTGTTATCGGCGACGGCAAAGCTAAAAAAGTTATTGTTTACAAATATAAGCCTAAGAAAACTTTCCACAAGAAAAAAGGCCATAGACAGCCTTTTACCGAACTTAAAATTGAAAAAATTAACGGTTGATTTTTATTTTTTAATATAATAAAAAGTATATGATTAAAGTTAAGGTTTTTCGCAATAAAAATAATGAGATTTATGGGTTTTGTGTTGACGACCACGGCGACAGTATCGTGTGTTCCGCTGTGTCGGCTCTTACTCTTAATTGTGTGAATTGTATAGAGGCTTTTACGCCGGCGGATTTTTCCTTTGAGGCTGACGAGGGCGGCGGTTTTCTCAAAATTGAGATAAAGGAAATAGAAAACGGAACTCATAATCACGATGTTAATTTGATTTTTAATTGTCTTTTACTTGGGTTATCGGGTATAGAGGCCCAGTATTCCAGGGATATTAAAATTATTGACAGGGAGGTGTAAGTTTATGCTTAAAATGAATCTTCAGTTTTTCGCTCATAAAAAAGGTGTTGGTTCTACCAAAAACGGACGTGACTCAGAGTCTAAAAGACTTGGACCGAAAAGAGCCGACGGACAGTTCGCTAAGGCGGGAAACATTCTTTATACTCAAAGAGGCACCAAAATTCATCCGGGCAACAATGTTGGTATTGGAGGAAACGACACTTTATTCGCGTTGATTGATGGTGTTGTTAAATATGAGAGAAAGGGCAGGGACAAGAAACAGCTTTCTGTTTATCCTGTCGCTGAGTAATATTTGAGAAAAAGCCGGTCAAGTTGGGCACTCCTGATTTGGTCGGCTTTTTATATATTTATTTTGAGACTTTAAAAGATTTGTTGTTATAATTTTATATATTTTTGTTAAATATATAACTGTAAGTCAATAGACTGTATGTTAAGGGCGGTGTTGAGTGAAAGGTTATAATTGATAATAATCTCTCGTTTTTTAGAGCGTATCTGAAAACTAAAATACGCGCCAAAAATTATAAAAAATAAAACGAGACAGAAAGGCTTTTCTGTTTAATTGAACTGTTTTCATTTATTTTTTAATAATTTTTTGGATATTTCGCATATATAACTTATGATAGTTTTCAGATACGCCCTAGATAAGATTATAGTCGAAGTATTTAAAAAAATAAAAGGAGGCGGGATGAAAATTATTTTTCCAGAGGCGGGGAATGGAGAGACAAGCCTGTGCCTACCGACGCTTAACACAGTGAAAAGGATTTTCGGCGGCCTAATTTGTTTGATTTTAAGTTTTTTGACTATAGTATAAAAAATATTATAAAGGAGTTGTTTTATGATGGCAGATTTAAAAGGAACCAAAACAGAGGAAAATTTGAGAACGGCTTTCGCCGGCGAGTCTCAAGCGAGATGCAAGTATACTTATTTCGCCTCAAAGGCAAAAAAGGACGGTTATGTACAAATAGCTAAAATTTTTGAGGAAACCGCCGAGAATGAGAAAGAACACGCCAAAATGTGGTTTAAGATTTTAAACGGTTTAGGTTCTACCATTGACAATCTTAAAAGCGCGGCTGAGGGAGAGAATTTTGAGTGGACCGATATGTATAAAAATTTCGCTGAGGTCGCGAGGGAAGAAGGATTTGATGAAATAGCCAAGCTTTTTGACGGCGTGGCGGCAATTGAGATGGAACATGAGAGACGATACAGAAAGCTTATCGCCAATCTTGACGAGGGGCTCGTTTTCTCAAAAGACGGGGACGTTATTTGGGAATGCTCAAACTGCGGTCATATATGCGTAGGCAAAAAGGCGCCAGAGGTTTGTCCTGTCTGCGCGCATCCTCAGGCTTATTTCCAGGTTAAGGCGGAAAACTATTAAATAAATACCAGCAGTTTAAATTTGTTTTATTTAACTGTGTTTTTTATTCAGGCCTCTTTCAGGATCGCCGCGAAGTTTTGAGAGAGGTCTGTTTTTAAATTTATTGACTATATTATTTTTCTTATTTGTTACAATAATATTACATTATAAAAAAATGTTGACAAAGGGTTTTATATATGATACTATGATAAAGGCGAATAACGTCTTTTTTTTATGTGTTAAAAATTATGAGATTATGCAAAAGAGGTGGAAGTTTTGAGGACTAAAATTACTTTGGCGTGTACTGATTGCAAACAAAGAAATTATAATACCATGAAAGATAAAAAAGTACATCCCGACAGAATGGAAACAAAGAAATATTGCAAATTCTGCAATAAACACACATTGCACAGAGAAACAAAATAAAAACGCCGATGAAAGGGCGAAAATGAATTTTTCGGGAAGGCGTATAGAAAAAGCTTTTCTTTTGAGAAATTTTCCGCGGCGTCAAATCAGTGTTTTTACAATTCTTTGTGAAAGGGGTAAGTTTAAGCATGGAAGAAAACACTTCAAACGGAAGCAACGAGAACGAGAACAACGAGAGCGAAAGCAAGAAGGTTGTCTCAAAAGACGAAGCGTCAGCTTCTAAGGACAATAAAAAGAAAAACAAAGCCGAGAAGAAAGGCCCCGGCTTTTTTGACAGGCACAAAGCCGAGTTTAAAAAAATTAAATGGCCGTCACGTCAGGAGCTTTTTAAGGAAACGGTTGTTGTAATTGTTATATCTTTGGCTGTCGGCATAATGATTTACGCCATGGATAAAGTTTTACAATATGGTTTCGCGCTTTTGTGATTATTTGGGAAACTACGCCGTTCTAATCTTTTAACGGTTTTGTTTAAGATTAGTTAAAACCGGCGTTTTCCGTATCTAACGCCTTTGATTATATTGATTGTGAGGTTTGGTTATATGTCTGAGCAGGAAAACGCAAAGTGGTATGTTGTTCATACTTATTCCGGCTATGAAAACAAAGTTAAAGCAAATATTGAAAAGCTTGTTGATAACAGAAATATGCGTGACAGAATTTTAGAGGTTATCGTTCCTCTTGAGGACGAGGTCGAAATCAAAGACGGCAAGAAAAAGGTTGTTCAACGTAAAGTTTTTCCCGGCTACGTGTTACTTAAAATGATTATGGATGACGACACATGGTATGTCGTAAGAAACACCAGGGGCGTGACAAGTTTTGTAGGGCCTGGGTCTAAGCCTGTTCCTTTGACGGATGACGAGGTATATGATATGGGCATAGAGTCTTATGTCCAGACAATCGACATTAGCGAGGGAGATACGGTTTCGGTTATTTCCGGACCTTTCGCCGAGTCTACAGGGATTGTCAAGGAAGTAAATATTAATAAGCGGACTATTGTTGTCATGCTTTCTATCTTCGGACGTGAAACCCCCGTTGAGCTTGATTTTACACAGGTTCGTCTTTTGGCGTAATTTCGCCGTGGGAGGGAAAATCCCGCTAATTACCACATTTTATTTAGGAGGTGCCTTTAAATGGCAAAGAAAATTACCGGTTATATTAAATTACAAATCGCGGCAGGAAAGGCGAGTCCCGCTCCTCCGGTTGGTCCAGCTTTAGGTCAGCACGGTGTGAATATTATGGGATTCTGCAAGGAGTTTAACGAAAGAACATCTAAAGACGCCGGCCTTGTTATTCCTGTTGTTATTACAGTTTATCAGGATAAGAGTTTTACATTCGTGACTAAAACCCCGCCGGCTGCCGTTCTCTTGAAGAAAGCCTGCAAAATTGAGTCAGGTTCAGGCGTGCCAAACAAAACAAAAGTCGCTACAATCTCTATTGACGAGGTTAAGAAAATCGCTGAGCAGAAAATGCCGGATTTAACAGCCGCTACTTTAGACGCCGCTGTAAGTATGATTAAAGGAACAGCGAGAAGTATGGGTATCGTTGTTGAGGAATAAAATTGATGTATATTTTATAAATGTGTTATTGGGTAAATATCAAAAAAGTTATTATGCTAGAATAAAATCAAGAAGAGAGTTTATATTTCAGTATTTAATTTTCAAATATTTAAACCCGCGTAACACGCAGTAAGTGGGAGGGAACATCTCCCGATATTACCACATAAGGAGGAAATACTTTGAAAAGAGGAAAGAAATATCTCGAAAAGGAAAAGCTCGTTGACAAATCTGTTTTATATGATACAGGAGAGGCTGTTGAGCTTATAACAAAGACAAGCGTCGCTAAATTTGACGAGACTGTAGAGGCACATATTCGTTTAGGCGTTGACTCAAGACACGCCGATCAGCAAGTCAGAGGGGCTGTCGTTCTCCCTCACGGTACAGGAAAAACCGTTCGTATTCTTGTTTTCGCTAAAGGTGACAAAGCCGCTGAGGCTGAGAAAGCGGGCGCTGATTTTGTCGGCGCTGAGGATATGGTGGCTAAAATCCAGGGCGAGAACTGGTTTGATTTTGATATTATTGTCGCTACTCCCGACATGATGGGTCTTGTCGGCCGTCTTGGCCGTGTTTTGGGCCCTAAAGGTCTTATGCCCAATCCTAAAGCGGGCACTGTTACTATGGATGTTTCAAAGGCTGTTTCTGAAATTAAGGCGGGTAAAATTGAGTATCGTCTTGATAAGACAAATATTATTCATGTTCCTGTCGGTAAAGTTTCTTTCGGCGCCGAGAAATTGTCCGAAAACTTCCAAACTCTTATGAGCGCTATTATAAAAGCTAAACCTTCAGCCACAAAAGGTCAGTATATAAAAAGCGTCGTTTTGGCGACGACTATGGGACCAGGCGTTAAGGTAAACCAAGCTAAAATCAGTGAGTAATTTTTTATAATTTTCATAGGCTGTTGCGTGTTTTTGCAACGGCCTTTTAAAAATTAAGGAGGTAAAATTTATGAGGCTTAATTTGAGAAAGTTTTTCGCCGCGGCTGTATCTCTTTGTATCTCTTTTTCTTGTTTTGTGTGTACAAATATTTTCGCTGGGGAAACGGATATTGTTCATTATGATACAAATGCCAAAGTTTCGACGGTTAATTCTGTTCCTGACGGCGCTACTGTCGTTTCGGTTATTCCGTCAAAGGACTCTCTGTCTGTCGGGGATGACTTTTATGTTGATATTATTTTAGAGAATAATCCTGGTTTCGCCGCTTATGGATTTACTATAAATTATGATCCTTCTGTTATTGTTCCTGTTAAGGGCAATGAGGATGAGATGGATTCTGTGAGTCAGGTTACTTATAATGGCGGGATTCCCGCTGTTTTGGCGGACCAGGTTAATAGAGGGATTGATATTGGCGCTTCAAGCGGGAAGCTTTTTAGAGGCAATATTCTTTTAAGAGGAAGTAAAATTTTAGAAACAAGGGAAAACGGAATTCTTTTCAGGGTTAATTTTAAGGCAGTGGGAGAGGGAATCTCCTATATAAATTACTCTGATTTACAAAATGTTATTTTTTCAAATGAGAAGGTAGAGCATTTTGATGTTTACATTAAAAACTCGGAAGTTACTGTAGGCGGAGGAAACAAGGACTCTTTAGGCGGGCCTGATAATAACGCGGACACCAATAAAGATAATTCTAGTGATAAAAATGACGATTCAAATAAAGATAAATCAAATGATAAGAACTCAAATGAGGATAAATCCGCCGGCAACTCAAACAATTCCGGCAAGGAAAATGAGAACAAGGAGGAAAGCGCTTCTGAGGACACCAAGCCAGACATTTCTAAAGAGGAAACAGGAAGTGATTTTGTTATAAATCTTCCGAAGAATATGTCTGCTCCAAGAGAATTTGGAGACCTTGCTTCGGTTTCTTGGGCTAAGGAGTCCATTATTAAATTATCTTCTTTGGGTATTATTAACGGTGTTGATGATGTAACGTTCAGCCCTAAGTCTTACACTTACAGAGCGGATTTTGTGGTTGTTATCTCAAGGCTTTTAGGCCTTGACGGAAGTGCCGGTAATATTTTCTCTGATGTTGATGGTTCCTCTTATTACGCTAAGGCGGTTTCTCTCGCCAACAAATTTGGAATTGTTCAAGGGTCTAACGGTATGTTCATGCCCAAAAGCAATATTACAAGACAAGACGCTATGGTTATACTCTCAAGGGTTCTTGAAAAGGCGGGCAAGCTTAAAAAAGCGGACTCATCGGCATTAAACGGTTTTAATGATAAGGCGTCTGTCTCAAACTACGCCCTTTCTCCTATGGCGGATTTGGTCGGCATGGGAATTTTAAACGGAGACAACAACCGGAACCTTAATCCCAAAGGATTTATTAACCGAGCCGAAATGGCGGTTGTTATCGACAAAATTTATGATGTTCTTAAATAACGATGGATTTATAAAAACATTGAGGCTTTGTTTTATATGGAATAAGGTTTTTGGATTGAAAATTTTATAAGGAGGGTTAAATATGCCCGGTATTAAAAAAAGTTTTTCTCTGTTTTTGGCGGGTATTTTTGTTTTATCACCATCATTAAATATTTTCGCCGAGACGGGAAGCACTGTTTTATATGATAAAAATTACAGCAAGAATATTGTTTCATCGGTTTCCGAGGGAAGTCCCCAAATTACCGTTAAATCTGAAAAGGATAGTTTTAAAATCGGAGAGACTTTTTCTGTTGATTTTGAGATTTCAAACAATCCCGGTTTCTCATCTTACGGGTTTAAGGTGGAATATGACGGTACGGTTATTAAGCCTGTTTCCGCCTCATCAGAAGAATGTCAGGTGGAATATTCCTATAATTCCAAAGTTAAAAATAAGGCTATCAAGAATACAGATATTAAAAACGCCGTAAAAAGCAAAAAAGAAAACGACTTCTATTTTACTGGTTTTTGCATGAGCGGTTCGGGAAAGCTTACCCAGACGACAGGTGATGGTCTTTTGTTTACTGTTGATTTTAAGGTTGTGGGCGACGGCAAATCTAAGATTGATTTAATTGGTTTTAATGATTTTATTTTATCGGATTCGGACGACGCCAAAATTCCCGTTTACGTTAAAAGTTTAATTGTGACGGCGGGAAATGGAAATTCAGGGAAAACTGACTCGAAAAACGGTAATACTACGGAAAAAACCGGAAAACTATCAAATTTGAGAAATATGAGGCCTGACGAGGAAGAAAAAGTGGCAGAGAGCGGTTTGGCGGGCAAAAGTGACAGTGAGGGCACTCAAAAAGACGGGGGTTATCCAGATTTTGAGCTTAACGCGCCTACAGCTATGTCAGCTCCCGTCGAGTTTAGGGATATGGCTAATCACCCATGGGCGAAAGACGCTGTTAACACTTTATCTTCTCTTGGGATTGTCAAGGGTATTGGCTGGAGAACGTTTAAACCCACAGAATTTACCACAAGGGCCGATTTTATGGTTATTGTGAAGCGTTTTACCGGAATAGAGGGCGAGCCGAAATTAGATGCATACAGCGATGTGGACAATACCGCTTATTACGCCGAGGCTGTGGGCGTAGTGACGAGATATGGTCTTGTAAGCGGAATGAGCGGGGAAGAATTTAAACCTAAAGCGAATATTACAAGGCAAGAAGTCGCCGCTATTCTCGCGAGGATTTTGGAAAAAGCGGGAAAACTTCAGAAGAGTAATGAAAACCTTTTGAATGATTTTGTTGACGGGGATTTTGTCTCTCCTTACGCT
This sequence comes from uncultured Clostridia bacterium, assembly GCA_910579745.1. GTDB lineage: Bacteria > Bacillota > Clostridia > Lachnospirales > CAG-274 > MGBC114079. The sequence continues at coordinate 40,675 of CAJTVH010000007.1, forward strand.
AGAGAGTATATGTCCGATTTAATCGGTATGAAAATAGTGCAGGGAAATGACAAAAAAAGGCTTAATCCTGTTGAGCCTATTACAAGGGCAGAGGTCTGCGTGATTGTAAAAAGGGTTTATGATTTAATAAAATAATATTTTGAGACTGTGTTTTTTATTAAGTCAGCTTAATAACCTATAGCGAAACAATAAAAGAATGAATAGCAAGTTAAAAAAATAATATATTAAGAATTTTTTTATTGTTTCGCGATAGAAATTTTAAAAATTGCTTATAGACTTGTTCGGAAATCTCAGAAAGACATATTCATTTGTCTTTTAAAAGTTTTCAGGCGGGTTTGTAGAAGGGGCGAAAACCTGAAATGGGTTCGCCCCTTTTTAAGTTTTTAAGTTTGTTGACTATAATCGGCGTTTTTAAAAATACTTTTAAATATTGATTGAAATATTTTAACAATAGTTGTATAATAAAACTGATAGGATATAAAACTTTTAAATGAATTAATATTATATTTTCGGATAATATAAATTATAAGAGCCGATATAGAAGGTTTAAGGCCAGTGAATTTGAGAAGCGGAAGAATTTAATCCGTCTGAAAGTTGTCTTAAAATTAAAATACACATGAAAAAATTATACAAAAGTAAAATAAATTTGAGTTACGCTTGTTTTATTTTTTATGATTTTTTGGATATTTTAGCTTTATAAAGACATTCGAGGTTTTAGATAATTTTAGCAAATAAGCGCGTAGTTTTTGGATACGCTCTGATTGGCCGCGAAAATTATCTTATAAGGCGGGGTCTGAGAATCTCGCGGCTCATAAAAACAATTTTTATTCTTTAAGTGGGGTATTTTATGATTAAAAAATTTTTTCCTGAAAAATATGTTGATTCTGTTTACGCTATTGACGTTGAAAAGCTCAAAAAAGACAAAATAGAAGCGGTTATTTTTGACATTGACAATACTCTTGTACCTTATTTTATACCTAACGCCAATGAGAAAATCAAACAGCTTTTTTCCAAAATAAAGGAAAGCGGTCTTAAAGTCGGTGTTTTATCCAACAACAGGGAGCGTAGAGTATCTTTATTCTGCCGGGATTTAAACATCGAGTATGTACACAACGCGGGAAAACCTGGGGTTAAGGGTTTAGGCCGGCTTATTAAGAAACTCGGCGTTAAAAATCATAAGAACACGGTTATTATCGGCGATCAGGTGTTTACCGATGTGCTTTGCGGGAATAGAATGGGTATTCACACTATTTTGGTTAAGCCCGTTTCCCAAAAGGACGAGTTTGGGACATGGCTTAAAAGAGGCGTCGAGTCGATCATTATAAACTTATATTTAAAACGATTAAAATGCAAATAAAGGGGTTTTTTATGAAAGCTAACGAAAATATAAACGGGAAAACCAGTGTCTATGGTATTATCGGCGACCCGGTGGGACATTCTTTTTCCCCGATAATACACAATACGATTTCAAAGGCCATCGGAGGCGGCTTTGTATATGTTCCTTTTCACGTTAGAGAGGGAGATGTGGAGGAAGCCGTAAAAGGAGCCTATTCTTTAGGGGTGAAAGGGTTAAACGTCACAGTTCCCCACAAAAAGGCCGTTATTCCTTATCTCTGTGAGCTTGAGAGGCGCGCCGAGGCTATCGGCGCCGTAAACACCCTTAAATATACTGATAACGGATATATTGGATATAATACCGACATTTTGGGAATTTTATATTCTTTCCAAAACAGGGGTATTTACATAAAAGACAAAAGTGTTCTTATTATCGGGGCGGGAGGAAGCGCTTGCGCGGCTTTGGTTTTAGCTGTCTCGGAAGGGGCGAGATCGGTGGTTATAGCTAATCGTACTGTCTCAAACGCCCAAAAACTTAGAGATCATGTTTTAAAGTTTTATGACGCCGACATTTCCGTATGCGGAACAGATGAGATAAACGACGTTGAGAAAGCGGACATTGTGATTCAGACGACTACTTTGGGATTTGGAGAGAATATTGGGCTTTCTCCGATTAAAGATAAAAGCTTTTTTAAAAACAAAAATGTTTCCGCCGTTTTTGACACAATCTATATACCCCCGAAAACAGAGTTTTTAAAGGACGCCGAGGGTTTTGGCGTTACGGCTATCAACGGTTTTGATATGCTGGTTTATCAAGCTGTCGCCGCTTCTGAGATATGGCTTGAGAGGAAATATAACGAGGGGTTTGTAAAAGAGTTAAAAGATGAGCTCTCGCTGTTTTTTAGATAAATCCTTTAGGGAGTATAGGGAGAGGATGGATATAAGCGGTGAGAGAATTTTAAGATGTTTTAAACAGGTATAGAATAGGGTTTTAAATTTATTTTTTACGGCGTGTATAAAAAATAAATTTTTTAATTAGAGCGAAACAATTTTAATGGAGCCAGATGGATTAAGGAATTATTTTATTGTTTTACTATAATGAGTTTTAAGCCAAAGGTTATTTATAGACGGTGATTTTTAATCATCGGGTATATGTTAGATACGCTGTAATATAAGTTAAAATATTTATGTAGAGGTGCTTGATGTTATCAATGGAGGCGATAGATACTATGGAGCTTAAAAATTCTATGGAGGAGTTTGTTGAGAGATATATTGACGGGGTTATGAAAGAGCTTGATATGTGTACATGTCAGAAATGCAGGTTTGATGTTATGGCGATTGCTCTTAACAATCTTCCGCCGCTTTACACGGTGACGAGAAACGGGGCGTTGTTTAACAAGGTTAAATCTATGGAAAGTCAGTCTGGGGCTAAAATTATTTCTGAGATTACCAAAGCGGCGAAAATTGTTATGAAGGACGCGAAACACTATGAGAAAAAAGAAGAATAACATTGTTCTTATTGGTTTTATGGGATGCGGGAAATCCAGCGTCGGCAAAAGAATAGCCCAGAATTTTGATTATAAATTTGTGGACACTGACCTGGAGATTCAGAGTATAAGCGGTATGACCATAAACGATATTTTCGCCAAATACGGAGAGGATTATTTCAGAAAGCTTGAGAGAAATTACTGTAAGCTTTGCGCCATAAACGACAGATATATAATCGCGACGGGAGGCGGAGTCATTAAAAATGATGAGAATGTCCGTAATTTAAAAATAAACGGTTCTGTGGTTTATCTTAAATGCGGCGCTGAGAAAATTTATAAAAATATCAAAAACGACACTACAAGACCACTTTTAAACGGCGCTGAGGACAAGCTTTTAAGAATTTCATCCCTGCTTCTTGAGAGAGAGCCTTTATACGAGAGGCACGCTGATTTTACCATTGACATAACAGAAATGAGGCTTGAGGAAAGCGCGTGGCAGGTGGGCAGAGAGCTTAGGAGGCTTGGTTTTTTATGAAAAAGATAAGGCTTATAAACGGCCCTAATATTAATTTCACGGGAATAAGGGAAAAAGGAGTTTACGGAAGTTTAAGCTATGAGCGAATTATTGAGATTGTAGCCGAAAAGGCGAGAGAAATGGATTTTGAGATAGATTGTTTCCAGTCTAACCATGAGGGCGGGATTATTGATTATATACAGAAATGTTTTTTAGAGGAAACGGATGGCATTATTATTAATCCTGGCGCTTTTACTCACTACAGTTACGCTATAAGAGACGCCATAGCATCAGTTGGGATACCAGTTGTCGAGGTGCATATGTCAAACATTCACAGCCGCGAGGAGTTCAGGCATTTATCAGTTACTGCTCCCGTGTGCCGGGGACAGATATGCGGATTTGGATATTTTGGGTATATTATGGCTCTTTCAGCTTTTGAGAATATTTTTGAGGAAAGCTGAGTTTTGTTCTTAAAAGTCGCCGATTTATAACGATATTTTACAACATACTCACTTTTTTCCAAAAAAGTGTTGAATTTATACTTTATTTTCTGTTATAATAAAATAACAGGCATAGTTTTTTTAAGGAGGATTTTTTTATATGATTTCAGCCAGTGAATTTAGAAACGGCGTTACTGTTGAATATGAGGGCGACGTTTATACAATTCTTGAGTTTCAGCATGTTAAACCGGGTAAGGGAGCGGCTTTTGTCCGCACCAAAATTAAAAACATTAAAACGGGAAGCGTTGTTGAAAAAACTTTCAGGCCTACGGAAAAAATGTCTAAGGCTTTTGTCGACCGTAAGGATATGCAGTATTTATATTCAGACGGCGAGTTATTTCACTTTATGGACAACGAGACTTTTGAGCAGATTTCCATAAACGCCAGCGACGTAGGCGATACTCTTAAATTTGTTAAGGAAAATGAAATGGTTAAGATTCTTTCTTACAACGGCGAGATTTTTGGCATCGAGCCTCCTTTGTTCGTTGAGCTTGAGATTACGGACACCGAGCCGGGATTTAAAGGCAATACAGCCACAGGCGCTACTAAACCAGCTATTGTTGAGACGGGAGCCAGCGTAAACGTTCCTTTATTTGTAAACCAAGGCGACGTTATTAAAATTGACACCCGTACAGGAGAATATTTAAGCAGGGCTTAAAGCTATAAGCTTAAAGGTTTTATTTAAATGGGTTAAAAGAGAGGTTAAACTATCTTTTAACCCATAAACGTTTATTTGTCTGGCTTATTTAATACCCTGGTTTTCAGCGGTTCAAATTTATATTTTTTAACGCTATTGTATTTCAGTTTTAAATCCCTAATTATATTAGGGGTTTATTTTTTTTTTTTTAATGCCGATATTAATTATATAGGTTAAATCCATTTTATGGCTATATCATATTAATTTAACGTGAGTTCGGCGAAAAATGGCAGCGAAACGTATTTTTCTATTGAAAATTTCGTGAGTCATTATAAAAATAAATAAATTTGTTTATGTAATACAGTGATTATTAAGGAGGGGATTTTTATGCGGATAGCGGATATTAACGAGGCTGTTACAAATCAGGAGATTATTATCCACAGCGATGAGAAAACGAGAGCTGAGGAAACAGATGATAAGAAAAAACAGGTTAAGGAAGAGAAGGAGCTGGCTTCTGAGAAAGCTAAAAAAAGTGTTCAGGATTTTATGACTATTTCAGAGGAAGCTAAGCAGATGTTTTTAAAACAGCTAGAGGACAGCAAAAAGGAGAATCCTTATGAGGACCTTATTAAACTGATTGAGATAGCGAACAGAATAGCGAAAGGAGACAAAGTTCCCCTTTCTGATGAGAAAAAGCTTTTGGAAAAGGAGCCGGATATGTATCTCTCAGCTAAGATGGCGGCGACTTTAAATAAAGAGAAAAAGCATAAAAATCATAAAGCTTTATTTGAGGACGAGGAGAACGGCGGAATAGAGGAAGAGCTTCGCGAGCTTAAACGGGAAGAAAGCATGGGCTCCGGAGAGAGTGCCGAGGTTACAGTCGAGGCGGCAGGAGATTCAAGCGGTATGGAAAGCGGAGGTGGAGAAAATTTATAAAAATCACCAGTCTTTTGAGAAGGCAGCTCCAGAGGAAGAGGGAGTACCGTCTGAATGTATTTTGAGTTTTTTATCCGCCCTTTATAAATATGGCGTTAATATGCATTCGGTTTTATTTTTCAGAAATTTTAAATTAATTTTTGACGGGTATTATAAACCTTTTAATGAAAATACTTTACACCGTATGTTTTCGGTTACAAAAAGTTTTGTTTCTGCCGCTGTGGGGATTTTGGCGGGGAGAGAAGAAATTGATCTTGACTCTCCCGTTATTAAATATTTTCCTGAATACGACGGCGACTGTAACGATAGATTTGTACGTGAGGCGACGGTCAGGCATCTCCTTGAGATGCGGTCGCCACACGAGAAAACGGCTTTTAAACAAATTTCGGACGACGACTATGTAAAGTCCTTTTTTAAACTTAAAGCATCTAAAGTTCCGGGAACGGCTTTTTCTTATGACACTTCCGCGAGCCACACTCTTTGCGCTTTGGCTGAGAAGATTTCGGGAAAAAGCCTTATTGATTTTTTACGTGATGAGTTTTTAAGGGATTTGGGATTTTCCGACGAGGCTTATTGCTTGAGAGACCCTTTGGGAAGAAGTCTCGGCGGGTCGGGACTTATGGCGAGGCCTTTGGACATTGGAATTTTCGCTCATGTGTTTTTAAACGGCGGGAAGCTCTGGGGGAAGCTTGGCGGAAAACAAGTTATTTCGGGGGATTATGTTAAATCAGCTATTTTAAAACAATCGGAGACTGTTTTAAAAGGCGGGGGACGGGAAGAATGGCAGGGATACGGATATCAATTTTGGAGAACTTTAAACAACGGTTATATGTGCTATGGAATAGGTGGGCAGCTTGCCCTTATACTTCCGGATTTTAATTTTGTTATGGTTACGACCGCGGACACTTTAGAGCTTAAAGGTGGAGTTGATATAATTTTTGGATTATTTTGGGAGAAGGTATATCCATATTTCTCATCTAAACCTCTAAGAGTTTCTGAAAAGTCTTTTTCTAAGCTTATGGAAATGAAAAAAAGTCTTGAGATTAAACCTCTTTCTTTTTCCTCAAAATTTTCTGGAAAAAATATTGTGGGGAAAAAGTTTTCTGTTTTTGAGAATGAGTTTGGGATTAAAGATTTGTTTATAAATTTTTACGGAGATTTTGGAAAAATTTCTTTTAGTTGTTTTAAAGGCGATTTTGAGCTTTCTTTCGGTGTCGGCAGGCAGGTTGTATCGATATTTCCCTATTATGGTTATAAGTGTGCCGTTTCTGGAGATTTTTTATCCGAAAGCTCTCTTATTATTAAATGCCATGTTATTGATGAGGAAATCGGCTTGGTTTGGTTTCAGATTGACGTAAATGATTTTGGGGATGGTGTTTTCCTTACAAAAAAAAATATTGGCATTGGATTTGAGGAGTTTAACGGGTGTTATATGATTAACGCTAATATCTTTTTACCCGCTTTTTAATGGGAGCCCCGTATTAGTTATCATCCGAAAAGGTTTTTGACACATATTTATTATCCTCTTTGAATAGTATTTAACATTAACGCTATCAGAGAGGTTTTTTTATGATAATTCATACTGTAAAAGAGGGAGAGACTCTTTTTTCTATTGGTGAGATGTACGGAGTTTCTCCTCTACTTTTAAGTCAGAACAACGACGTTGAGCCCGATTCCCTTGTGGAGGGACAGGATATTGTGGTTCAAATCCCAAAAATCACTCACACCGTGAAAGAGGGGGAGACTCTTTTCTCTATCGCTACTATGTACGGCGTTACCGCCGTTAATTTACTTCAAAATAATCCTATTATCGTTAAAAACGGTCTTATATATCCGGGAGAGACAATTGTTATTGAATATGATGAGGAGAAAAGCGGCGTAATCGCCGTCAACGGATATGTTTACCCCTATGTCAACAGAAATGTTCTTATTAGAAATTTGCCGTATTTAAGTTTTGTCACTATTTTTACTTATGGATTTACCCCTGATGGCGAGCTTATCGGCATTGATGACGAGGATATTATCAGAATCGCCACGGATTATGGTGTGGCCCCGATTATGCTTATATCGACGCTTGGCGAGAACGGGGCTTTCTCAAACGAGCTCGCCAGCCTGCTCCTTAATAATACGGAGGCCCAAAACGTTCTTATTGACAATATCATTGAGAATATGAGGGCGAAAGGATATAAAGGGCTAGATATTGATTTTGAGTATGTGTTTCCTGAGGATAAGGACAATTATGTACAATTTGTATCATCTCTTACTCAAAGTCTTAACGCCGAGGGGTTTTTCGTTATGACCGCTTTAGCCCCTAAAACCTCATCGGAGCAGAAAGGCCTTTTATATGAGGCCCATGATTATAACGCCCTTGGCGCCGCCTCAAACGCCGTTTTGATTATGACATATGAATGGGGATATACTTATGGGCCGCCAATGGCCGTGGCCCCTATTAACAATGTTCGGAGGGTAGTGGAATACGCCGTTACTCAAATACCGAATGACAAAATATTTATGGGAATACCTTTTTACGGATATGACTGGACTCTGCCCTTTGTTCAGGGGTCTAAGGCCCGTTCAATGGGAAGCGTTACCGCCGTTAATATAGCCAGGCGAACAGGCTCTGTCATACAATATGACGAGGAGGCTCAAACGCCGTTTTTTGAGTATACTGACGATATAACGGGGAAAGACCACATAGTATGGTTTGAGAACGCCAGAAGTATTCAGGCGAAGCTTGGGTTAATAAAAGAATTTGGACTTATAGGAACGGGAATATGGAATGTTATGAGATATTTTCCGGAGGGGTGGCTTGTTATTAACGGGATGTTTGACATTTACAAGGCTTTGTAGATACAGTTAAGAAATGAGAAAATTTTATCATAGTTACTATAGGAAATACCGCACAATTCAAAAATAAAAATAATTTTTTAAAAAAATTGGAGTGTTAGTGTTATTTTTCTTGAAAAATGACACGATAACGGAAATTTTAAATTTGAAAAATTATTTTTATTTTCCTTTGTGCGGTGTTTCCTATAGAAGGGGCTGTTATCAGAGGAACGGATTTTATAAATAAGCAATATAATAATAGGGGCTGTCTGAAAATCACGAAGGTTTTTTTAATAAAGTTTTAACCATAATCGTGAGTTTATTTTCAGACAGTCCCTAAGCGTTTTCATAAGGGGGGAACTGGCCGCGAAAGCCTTTGCTTTTGAATTTCAGCGGAAGTTTGTATTACCGATCAAATATGAGAGCGAGCTCCGCCGTTTTTTAAGCGGGGAACTTCTCTAGAGGATTAAAAAGAGCACCGTTTGTGACAAGTTTTATTATAGGCGGGAATGATACTTTTTGATACTTTTTGTGATTTTATGTTACTTTTGTTTGTGATATTATTATACCAAAGACAGGCTTTGACGATAAATTTTAATTTTCGGAGGTATAATTTTATGGGAAAGATTATTTGTATTGACGCCGGCCATGGGGGAAGCGACCCGGGCGCTTCGGGAAACGGCGTTATTGAGAAAAACGTGACTCTTAACGGGGCGCTTAAATTAGGGGAAGCGCTTAAAAAACAAGGTTTTGACGTTATTTTCACAAGGGTCTCAGACAATTATATAGCCCTGGGGGAAAGATGTAGAATCGCCAACTCAAAAGGAGCTGATTTATTTATCAGCATTCACGTGAACTCGGCGCCAAGCGAAGCGGCTTCTGGCACGGAGGTTTTATGCTATGAGAGGAGTTATTTCGCGGAGCTTCTGCAAAACAATCTAATTGAGAAACTTGGAACAAAGGACAGGGGAGTCAAAGAAAGAAAAGACCTTGCCGTGTTAAACGGAACTAGAATGAACGCCGTTTTAATAGAAATAGCCTTTTTGAGCAACAAAGAAGACGCTAAACTTTTAAAAAGCGAAATCTTTATTGAGAAATGCACTTACGCCGCGACAAAGACGGTGTGTGAGCATTTTAACGTGCCATTTAAAGAGGAATCGGAGGGAGGAGGAACGGAGAAGGATACGCGTAAAAAAATCGACGTGGTTATAGACGGTAAAAAAGAAACTACTGACGGATATTTTATTGACGAGAGAAATTTATTCACGGCGGATTTTTTACGCCGTCTCGGTTTTAAAGTAGGGTATGATGAGAAGAGCAAAGCCGTCGTTATTGATAACGGCGACGTAAAGGATATTGACGTCATCGCTGATGGAAAGCCGGAGAAAGTCGCGGCGGTTTTCAGAAACGGGTTTAATTTTGTCTCACTCAGAGAGCTTGAAAGGGTGGGAGTGATTGACGCTGACTATAAAGACGGGGTTGTGTATATAGAAAAGAAATAGACTTCTTTTAAGATCTTACGGCAATTTCGGAAAAGTTAGAAAAAAATATTTTATTCAATGCTTTTTAACGCTTTCGGCCCTTAAAAAGCAAAACGCCTTTCGCTGAAACATGGAAAAATGTTTTTTTATTTCATATGAAATTGCCGTAATAACATGGTTTCGAAAGAAGTTTAATGATTAAAACGAAAGTAGAAAAAATGGGGAAGCTGTTTTCAGCCTCCCCATCTTTTTTAATTATTTCAATGTAACTTTAGCTCCAACTTCCTCAAGTTTAGCTTTGCAGTTTTCAGCGTCGTCTTTAGCGACATTTTCTTTAACAAGTTTAGGAGCGCCGTCAACGATTTCTTTAGCCTCTTTAAGTCCAAGACCTGTGATTTCTCTTACAACTTTAATAACTTTGATTTTCTCAGCGCCAACCTCAGTAAGCTCAACGTTGAACTCTGTTTTTTCCTCAGCGGCATCTCCGCCAGCGGCTCCGCCGGCAGCTGCTACTACCATACCAGCGGCAGCTGAAACGCCGAATTCTTCCTCAGCGGCTTTTACTAAATCGTTAAGCTCTAAAACAGAAAGCTCTTTAACAGCCGCGATAATTTCTTCAATAGATAATTTTGCCATTTTAAATATCCTCCGTAATTAAATTTATTTTTATGCTTACACGAACAACAGATACACACAAATATCAGATTTCTTTCAAGATTTTACGGCAATTTTGAAATATCATAAAAAAATATTTTATTCAACGTTTTTTTCTTTTTTAATGAAACCGCCGCAATAACACGGTTTTGAAAGAAGTCTATTATTGAGCTTACGCCTCTTCTTTCTTCTCGGCGTACGCTTTTATGACACGAGCGAAAGAACCCATAGGGGACTTGAAGCTTCCCAAAAGTTTTGAGAGAAGGACTTCTCTTGACGGAATATCAGCGACAGCCTCCATTCCTTTAGCGTCATAGCAGACGCCCTCGATAACGCCGGCTTTAAACTCAAGAACCTTAGCCTCTTTTTTGAATTTATTGAGAATTCCCGCCGCTATGGTAGGATCATCGTAACAAATAGCGAGAGCGCTCGGTCCCTTGAAATATTCTTTAAGACCCTCGAACTGAGTGCCGTCAACCGCGAAATTCATCATTGTATTTTTATATACTTTATAATCAACGCCGGCTTCTCTCAAAGTTTTTCTGAGTCTTGTGTCTTCCTCAACGGTAAGACCTCTCGCGTCAACCAAAACAGCCGAAGTCGCTTTTTCGAGTTTTTCTTTTATAGCGTTTACAACGACTTGTTTTTCCTCAACTTTAGCCATTTTTACACCTCCTGTTTTATTCTTGAAATACTGATTTTAAGCATTTCTTTATCAGCCGTTTTTAAACCACGGTTAATGGTTTAAAATTTAATCGACATGGACTTTAAAGTCCCGAGTATAAAAAAAGCCCTTTCACCGTATGGGAAAGAGGCATAAATTACTTCGATTATCCTCGGCAAGCAAGCGATTGTCAAAACCGCTTTTTATGTGAGAAGCACACTTGCTGTCTACGGCACTTATTGCAGTATACAATATTTTCTTTTAACTGTCAAGCTTTTTTTCTGAGTTTTTTTTATATTTATCAAGGATATAGCGTTTTGACGCTTTAAGAGTTTTTATTTTTTTAGCCGATACGGTGAAAGGCGCCTGTATGCCATGCTTCGCCCGCTGTTCTTTCGCCCTTATTTTAAAATCCACATCGGAGACGGCGCGGATTTTTTCCTGCATTTTTTTGATTTCAGGCTTGAATTTATCTTGATTTCTGTTTAATTTACCTTTAAACTCACCGAATACTTTCATAAAAGTGTTGTCCGCCGCTATTACTTCCTCAATTATTTTTTGTTTCTCTTTTACCGCTTCTTTTAAAAGAATCTCGCTGTCTTCGCCGTTTAACGTTTTCTCAAAAAACTCTTGATTCTCCGTAATATTATATATTTGTTTAAGAAGTTCCGCTTTTTTATCCAATATGTCGCTTAAAAATTTTATTTTAAAGGATATTTCTTCCATATCGTTTCTGTCCAAATTTGTATCCCCCTTTCTCCCGCGGAAGACTATCTGAGGTTTTACACCCGCTTCCTTTCGCTTTTCTCAAGCTGATTGACTGTAACACTTTATTTATGATATAATAAAATTACTTTTTTATTGAACAGCTTTATTATATCACAATAAATATTTTTTTTGAATATGTAAAAAGAAAGGGCGATTTTTTATGTATGACGCCGAGAAAATAAGCCGGATTATTGAAAATACGGAAATATCTAATGTGTTTTCTCTTTCTTTCGGAAAGGGAGGTTATCCTGTTTTGAAAGCTTTTAAGGATGGCTGTTCTTTTTTTATAAACAGCAGATATAATCCACAAAAAGAGGGGGAGGTTTTCGCCAAAGAATATTACACGCCGGATAAAAACATATTTCTTTACGGCGTGGGCATGGGGTTTCATATTAAGGCTATAGCCGATACTATGACCGCAAGTCAAAGGCTTTATATTTTAGAGTTTAACAGGGAGCTTTTTAAAATCGCTTATGAAAATACCGACGTGGGAGAGGTTTTAAAAAGAGATAACGTTATTTTTGATATTCCTCTTAATTTTACCGACGCCGTTTTAAGAGTTAAGGAATTTATGTCTGATAGGGTTTTTATATGCCACGAGCCGTCTATAAGAGTTATTCCGGATGAGTTTGAGGAAATTAAGGAGACTTTTGAGACGTATGTAATTAAAGCCCGTTCGGTTAAAATTTTAGGCGATCTTCTTTTGGACAATGAGAACGCGAATTTGACAAAGGGGTATGAAAACGGCGGAAAAGTCTTTTTTAAGCATTTTAAAGGTAAACGGGCGTGTCTGGTTTCCGCCGGTCCGTCTTTAGAGTTAAATGCCGGAAAGATTAAACAGCTTAAAGACACGGTTGTCATAAGCGTGGGAAGGGCCCTTAAATATCTTAAAAAAGAGGGAGTTATCCCTGACTTCTCAATTATCACGGACCCAAAGGAAAGCGTTATAGGACAGCTTGACTTAAACGAGAGCGAGATTCCTCTTTTCTTTTTATCTACTATTCACCCTTCGGTATGTAATTATAAGGGTAAAAAATACATACTGTTTGAGGAATATTCAGACAGGGTGAGCGAGGAGGACAGAAAGTTCTGCGTTGAGACAGGCGGCTCTGTAGCCACGACCGCCATGAGCCTTTGTTTTATTATGGGATTTTCGGAGATTATTCTTATCGGACAGGATTTATGCTATCATTCTGACAAAACTCATTCGGGGGAAAACGAGGGATTTAAAAATTTAAAATACGGAAAGCCCGTTTTGGGAATAGATGGGGAGACTTATTTTTCTCCTCCGAATTTGTATGAGTATTTGAAATGGTTTAGAAAATTCGCTAAAAAACACGGAAAAGACGTGAGGCTTATAAACTGTACCGCTAAAGGCGCTTTTATCGAGGGTTTTGAGCACAGGCCTATAGATGATTTTTTTTAACCGATTTACAGCAATATGTATCAGGCGGGCTTGTTTTTAAGACAAGTGACAAAAGACGTGTATAGGGCGAGTTTTCGGGATGCAGACGCTATCTTGCTGAAAGAGAATGTTATATAAGGCTAAAATTTAACACGGAAGGCGGTATTGGATAATTAGCTGATGAGTTCTATCTATCTCGTAAATCAATAGACATCTTTCAAAAAGATTGTTTATTTAGAAAAAGGAGATATTTACAATATTTTATTTAAAACTTAGCTGTTAAATAGACTTATTTCTTCTTTAAATAGAAAGAATATCTAATTTATCAAGCTAAAAGGGCGAGAGCAAAGAACACTTACGCCCTTTTTGAATTGGAGAGAATGTCTATTCGATTTCACCGACATAAATTCACATATTATAGCTAGTATACTATTTTTTATGATTTTCGGTGTATGTCTCGTTAATTTCTGTGTTATCGGGAACGTCATAAAATAATTTGTCCACGAGGACACGGGTTTTTGACTCATCATGGCGGTAGGGCGTTCTTCCGTCTCCTGGAAGCGTTTCCATAGTCACATTTTCCACGGAAATATTTTTTATGTAAGGAGCGTAATTTACAGCGTCTTTTATAGTCATATTTGTTGTTACGTTATTTATAAAAATTGATATGAAATCAGTTAAATTAGACAAAATGGTATCAGTGGAGGTTATTTTCTTTAAAAGCGCTTTTATAAATTTTTTCTGAGCTTCTATTCTTTCTATGTCACCTGTTAAATATTGTCTGAAACGTACAAATCCCTGTGCTGTTTTACCGTCCAATACCTGAAGCCCTTTTTTTATGTTTATTGTCAGTTTTTGGGTTGGGTCTTTGTAATACATATTTGAGGGAACATCTATCTCAACTCCCCCGACCGCGTCCACTATTTCCACAAATGAGTTTAAGTCAATCTCAAAATAATAATCTATATGAACGCCCAAAAGCTCTTCTATCTGCCTTGACAAATACTCATTTCCATATTCCCCAGAATAGCTGTGCACGGCGTTTATTTTTATCCCGCCTGACGGAATGTTTTTATTATGTGATTTTAACTCTTTTCTATTTTTATCAGACACCCTGACATAGGTATCTCTGGGAATTGAAAGCGAGTTTACGGTGTTTTTTATTTTATCGAAGGACGCTACTATTATAACGTCGGAAAGAGCACCGCCTTTGTCCACCCCATAAACAGCGAAAACTGTTTTTGACGGGATACCGTCATCAGGTTCTGAAATATCTTCTCCGCCGGCTGAATAAGTCTCGTCTGAAATGACGCTCTCATTCTCATCGGGAAGTCTCCTGCCTGATTTTGAGGATATGATAATAAAGGCGAATACGCTTATTACGAGAAAAATTGACGCTAAAAGGACTATAATCATAATTATTAAAGTTTTTTTTATTTTAGAGTTGTCCACAAATATCCCTTCCTTTAAGAAATATTATGCCGTCTTACAGTCTTATATTAAAAGAATTTAACGCAAAATGCTTTGGTAAAAAATCTTACAGCGTGTCTGAAAACTAAAGTACACGGAGAAAATCACAAAAAATAAGGAAAATCCAAATAATCCTTCCTAACGGAGTTTTCAGATATGCCTTATAAAAGTATAACAAAATTTTTATACATTATCAAGACATAAAACAGACTTCTTTTGAAACCGCCGTAATAGCGCGGCTTTAAAAGAAGTCTGCTGGATTTATCTATGAAAATGAGAGGCTGGGATAAACTTCGCTCAAATTATTTAAGGAAACACCGACAGATTAAATACTCAGCGTGTCGAAAAAGTCGACACGCTTGCAAGAAATGCTTGCATTTCTTGCAGATGCGATTTTTTGAGCCTTGCAGGCGACAAAAAATCTCCTGTATGAATAAAGCGCGGATTTATCGTACAAGGCTTACGCCCTCAAATCCGCGCTTCGCAGAAAACGAAAATGCGATTTCCGTTTTCTGATTAAAGTCTACGACGTTTCTGAAATTTTAATTCTTGGAAAATTCATATTTTTTTAAGATTTTAGGTTTTTCGACAGTCTGTAAATACTAAAAATAATTTTTTTAAAAAATTATTTTTAGTATTTTTCGCGTAGTGTTTTATGGATCGTGTTTTAAGAAGATATAGCGCTGAGTTATAGTCAATAAACTTGAAAATGAACAAGTTTATTGACTATAACTTACTATACGTACTTATAATTTTTATTTTGGCTTATAAAAAAGTAAACGGTTAAAACAAGCTCTAAAAGCTCCGCCGCGAAAACGGCGCTCCAGATTCCGTCTATTCCAAGAAACAAAGGCAATATAATAACGACGGCAACCTGAAAGACAAGGGTTCGCATAAATGAGATTATTCCTGAGATAAGCCCATTGTTGAGAGCCGTGAAAAAGGCGGAGGCGAATATGTTAATTCCCATAATAAAAAATGAGAGGGAATAAAGTTTGAATCCGTGTACCGTCATATCAAAAAGATCTTTATCATATCCAACGAAAAGGCCGGAGAGAGTTTTCGAGAGAAAAAGCGCCAGAACAGAAAGGGATGTTCCTGAGATACTAACAATGACAATGCTTTTTTTAAACAAGTTTTTGAGCTCGTGTTTATTTCCTGAGCCGTAGTTATAGGAAACGAGGGGGGCGCTTCCTATAGAGTAGCCTATAAACATTGAGGCGAAAATAAAGTTCACGTACATTATAACTCCATAAGCGGCGATTCCGTTTTCTCCCGATATTTCCATAAGCCTGAAATTATACAAAATATTAACAAGAGACATGGAAACAGTGGTTAAAAGCTCTGAGGAGCCGTTTGTGCAGGATTTTAGAAAGATTTTTCCGAAAAACTTAGTTTTTGTGAATTTAAGTCCGCTTGTGTTTTTCGACATAAAATAGATAACAGGCGCGCCGCCGCCGACTACCTGACTTAAAGCTGTAGCCGCCGCCGCTCCGGATATACCCATTTTAAAAACGGCTATAAACAGATAATCGAAAACTATATTGGTTATTCCCGCCGAGACGGTGATAATCAAACCGAGCTGAGGTTTTTCGGCCGTGACAAGAAAGCTTTGAAAAACATTTTGAAGAACGAAAGCGGGAAGGGCGATAAGAATTATCTCGCTATAAAGTACGCAGTTATCAAGCATTTCTCCATGAGCACCCAAAGCTATGGAAATCGGGCGGATAAAAACAAAGCCCAAAATGGCGAATATAACCCCGAGTATGGCGGAAGCGTATACAAGCATTGAGAAATATTGATTAGCTTTCGTCTTATTTCCCTCTCCCAATGTTTTGGCTATTACGGCGCTTCCCCCTGTGCCAATCATAAATCCTACCGTGCCTAGAAGCATTAATACGGGCATAATCAGATTTACCGCGGCGAAAGGTGTTTTTCCCACGTAATTGGAAACGAAGAGACCGTCTACAACTCCGTATATGGAAGTGAAAACCATCATAACCACTGACGGCAGGACAAATCTTAATAATTTAGAGTAATTAAAATGATCGGAAAAAGTTATTTTCATTTTTCATTCCTCCTTTTTGAGTGTATAGTTAAAGAATCTTTTAAGAAAATAAAAAAGGCGCCGGGTTATCTTCTAGAACCTGGCTAAAAACAAAAATATGCTCAAAAAACCAAAAAAACAATATCATTTTAAAGCTCGGCGATATTATTTTAGCTGATTTTGGGGATATTTTAATAGTTTTCAGACAAGCCCTTATATAACCGGGCGCACCCGACATCATTCTCGACCGTTGTAATTGCGATTACAAGTCCTCCGATGAATTGCTGTAAATTATAGATATTATAGCGTATGTATTGTTATATGTCAATCGTTTTTTAACAATTCACTCTATAGCGATTAGAGAGATTTTTTTATAGTAAAAGTATTTGAAAATGAGCGAGGGGAGGCGAGATGAAAATTATTTTTTGGGGAGGGCGGAGGGAGAGGCAAGCCTGTATCTATTCTGATCTGCCGCAACTCGGCGGAAGGAATTTTAAGCCGCCGGACTTGTTTGTTTTTAAGCTTATTGGATATATTATAAAAATTTGGGAAACAGGCGAGAAAATTTAAGAGACGGCAAATAGGGCGATTAATTTTTAAATTTTTAATTTGAAGTTCTTACAATTTTAATCGCACATATAATGGTTATAAATGTTTACCGGTGATTTTATGAGCAAATTTTTTAAAATGTTAAAATGTTTTAAGGCTACGCTGGCAATCGGGATTTTGGCGTGTATATGCGGCTGTTCTGGGGAAAGCGCCGAGGAGAGGACAGACGTTAAGGAAAAGATAACGTCTATGAGCGGCTATTCATGCGAAGCTGAAATCAACGTGAAGTCTAACAAAGGGCAAAATAATTACTCAGCCCGTATAAGCTGGGAAAAAAGCGGAAAATACAAAATAGAGACCAAAAGCCCGGAAATTTTAAAGGGGAACGTCATTTTATTTGACGGAAAGGGACTATGGCAGTATAATCCTAATATAGAAAGCAAAATATCTCTCTCGAAAACAGGAGGGGATTTTGACGGGAAAAGCAAAATTTTTATATCGGAGTTTATGAAAAGCTATTTAAGCGGGAGCGATTCCTCGGAAGAGGAGGTTCTTTTCGGCGGGAAGAAATACAACGTTCTTTTGGCGAATGTGGGCGGGGGAAAGTATTTCGCTTATCAAAAGCTTTGGATTGACGTTGAGGAGGAAGTCCCTTTCAGGCTACAAACTTTTGACGATAAAAACAATACCGTTTTTTCAGCTGATTTTTCCGATTTTAAATTTGACTCTGATTTTTCAGAAGATGAGTTTCTTATTCCCGGACTTAACGCTGATTGAGTTTAAAATTTAAGTTATGGGTAGTTTAAATATTTTATTGGAGAATTATAGCCAATCAATTTGAGAATTAACAAAGTTATTTTTAGACTGTTTGACTATAAAAGCGGATTTCTTTCTCAATCGCCGAATTACGGCAATTTCATAAAGAAGTCTGACGATAGATTTCTCCTAAGGAGGTTTTTTAATGGCAGAGTATCAGAGGGTTATCGCTGAAATTAATCTTGACAATATCGCCAATAATTTAAGAGAGGTGAGAAAAGCCGTAGGGGAAAAGATAAAAATTCTCGCCGTGGTTAAGGCGGACGCTTATGGTCACGGCGCCGTCGAGGTCAGCAAAGTGGCGCTGTACAACGGAGCGGACTGGTTAGGCGTCGCTACATGCGAGGAGGGAGTACAGCTTAGAAGACACAGTATTTTTGTGCCTGTGCTTTTGCTTGGATATACTCCGGAGGCGAGAATAGATGAGGTTATTTTAAACGAGCTTACTCAGACGGTTTTCTCTTATGATATGGCTTTAGAGTTCTCGAAGGCGGCGCGAAAGCTTAATAAAACCGCCGATATACATATTAAAATTGATACGGGCATGGGAAGAATAGGATTTAACCCAACCGATGAGAGCCTTGAGGTTATAGAGAAAATATCGAGGCTTCAAAACATAAATATCACAGGAATTTATACTCATTTCGCCACAGCGGACGAGGAAGACAAGACATTTACTTTCGCTCAGTATGAGAAGTTTATATATATGGCGGAAAACACAGAGAGAATTCTTGGGCATAAGATTATCAAACATACAGCCAACAGCGGGGCAATTCTTGACCTTCCTGAACTTTGCCTTGATATGGTGAGAGAGGGAATAATTCTTTACGGGCTATATCCTTCCGACAAAGTTAAGAAAAGTCTCAGCGTTCTTCCGTGCATGAGTCTCAAAACGAACGTGAGCTATGTCAAGGAAGTGGAGACGGGCGTGTCTATTGGTTACGGAAGGACTTTTTTCACGAAAAGGAAATCTAAAATAGCCACTGTTCCCGTAGGTTACGCTGATGGTTACTCAAGGGCTTTAAGCAACAAGGCGAAAGTTATTATAAACGGGACGTCCGTTCCTGTTGTCGGCAACGTTTGTATGGATCAGTTTATGGTAGATGTTACGGATGCCGGTGACGTTAAAGCGGGGGATACGGTTATCCTCATGGGAGAGGATAACGGAGAGGTTATAAGCGCTGACGATATAGCGAGAATGGAAAACACAATAAGCTATGAGGTTTTATGCGGCGTCGGGAAAAGGGTTCCGAGGATTTACATAAAAAACGGAGAAACTATAAAAACCGTGAATTACATAAACTAACAAGCGCTTGGGAATGGTCCCTCTTTAAGGGGATACCGAGCTATCGCTATTATAATTCTAAGGCTTTGGCAGTTAGTGTGACTGAGGCCCAAAGAGATTTTTGAGTGTTAAAAATTTATAAAGTTTTATTGACTGGAACAAGGGACGTGGGATTTAAGGCAGTCTTTGTATGTTAACGCTAATCTCATAAAAAAAGGATATAACGCAAATGTATAGGCAGTGTTAAGAAACTAAAAAATTTATTTTACTTGAACTTTATCGGATTGTTTAGCGCGTCTCTTTACGTTTCCGGCGTTTAAAAATCAAAACGCTTTTCGCTCACAGTGGTTCCCCTGTAAAATATTTTTTTGTTTTTATGTCATTTTATTAAAAATTAAAACAGAGATTAGAGAGTATCTGAAAACCAAAATACGCGCGAAAAATTATAAAAAATAAAACGAAACAGAAAGGCTATTTTGTTTAATTGAACTGGTTTCGTTTATTTTTTAATAATTTTTTGGATATTTCTCGTATATAACTGATAGCTTATGATAGTTTTCAGATATGCCATAGTATAAATTAATTTTTTGTTTTTTAAAGTATAATTACGCGTCATACCGCAAATAATATTACAAGAAATCACCAGCCGAATAAGTCATATGATTTATTTTTGCTTTTTTAATTCGGAGGATTGGCTCCGATTATTATGGCTTTTCGGAAGCGGGTGTTTTTTTGAGAGGGATACCGTGTATTTTAAGATGGCTTATAAGATTTACGGCGGATAAAAGCCTAGGCCGTGAACATTACATCAATTCCATTATAGATGAAGACAAAAAACTTATTTTATTTGAGTTTTTTAGATTGCCTCGCGATCTTCTTTACTCTTTCGGTGTTTGATACTCAAACACCTTTCGCTAAAATTTCAGCGATGAGCGTTTATAAAATGTTTTTTGTAAAATTAAATTGGAATTACTATAATACTAATCTTGATTTAAACATATAGAATTAAAAATAATTTTTTGTTTTTTATAAAATTTATGGCTTTTTTATTTTAGTTCCGAGTTTTTATTTGAGATTGGTGTAATAGGTATCGCCTTAATTTTTATTTATTTGAAATATGGAGTGTGAGGCAAAATGACTGTGAAAAGGGGCGACATTTTTTACGCTGATTTAAGCCCGGTCGTAGGTTCGGAACAAGGGGGGATACGTCCTGTGCTTATTATTCAAAACGACGTCGGAAACAGATACAGTCCGACTGTTATATGCGCCGCTATTACTTCCCAGATAAACAAAGCGAAGCTGCCGACGCATATAGAGATAGACTGCTGTAAATATTCTTTAGTTAAAGATTCCGTTGTTTTACTTGAACAGATTAGGACTATAGACAAGAAAAGACTTCGCGAGAAAATAGGGCATCTTGACGGCGACCTTATGAGAAAGATAAATAAGGCGCTTTTAGTAAGTATTGGTCTGTGATACATATAACCAATTTTAAGCAATTCCTTTTACGGCGTGTTTTAAGGCTGACAAACTTGTTCGCGGTCTATAGTTTCAGGGACGCCGCAAACGACTGTGTAGCCCGCGCGACAACCTATGGCGAAACAATATTAAGAATAAATAAGCGAATTTCAATAAACATTACGCATTAGAGAGTTCTTTTATTGTTTCTCTATTAAAATATTTTAAATAGCTGTGAGCGATTATGACTAAGAAAAGATTTTTCCCTTAGATTCATGGTGAGACTCAGCGTGATTTTCGCCGTAATATTTGTAAAGTATCTCAAAAAATCAAGAGAGATATACTGGAAAAGATTTTTAAAGAGATTTTTTAGATGTTATCAAAAAGGTCAGGTCTAATATAAAGAGCCGCCGCGTTTATTTTCACTTTTATTAAATTTATTAAAAATATATTGCAAAATAATTTATAATCTGATATAATTTTATAAGTTTTTAAACTCGTTACGCGAAATTAGAACGAAAGGGAAAGACAGATTGTGTTAATTTGACGATTTCCTAAGTTTTTTATAAAGGTATGAAAAAATATGAGTGAAAATGATATAAAAACAAACGGCGGCGAAAAAAAGAGATTTATAAAAAAATATTTTATTATTTTAAGCGTTATTATGGGATGCTTTGCTATTTTTTTCGGATTGGGCGTTTCCGTCTATATGGTTATAGACGGAAACGAGATTTTATACAGCGCTGGCAACCAGGTCAGGGACTGGCGGAGGGCAACTAAAATTTCCGAAAAAGAGGGCGATGGAAAAGAAAATGAAGAGGAAATTTCTGTTCCTTTAAGAACGAATTTTCTTTTAATAGGCAGAGATGAGATAGCGGGTCTTACCGACACGATTATAGCGGGCAATCTTAAAGCGGATACGGGAGAGGTTTCTTTAATTTCCATTCCGAGGGACTTATATACCACTCTTGAGAGGGACAAAATAAACGAGCTTAAAGAATTTGACAGGTATCCCCCAAGTTATTTTAAGTTAAACTCTCTTTATAATTATGTAGGCGGAGGAGAGAGAGGCATAAAATATCTTAAAGACGAGGTGTCGGACATTATAGGCGCGGAGATAGACTATTATATTATGATAGATACCTCCGGGCTACGTTCGGTTGTTGACGCTATAGGAGGCATTGACATTGAGGTTCCGGAGACTCCGGAGGGGGGGCTTTATTATAACGACCCAGCTCAGGACTTATATATAAACTTAAAAAGCGGAATGCAGCATCTTAACGGAAAGCAGGCTGAGGGGCTTGTGCGTTTTAGAAAAGGGTACGCCTCTCAGGATATTAAGAGAATGGAAGTTCAGCAGGAGTTTCTTAAAGTGTTTTTAAAAACTGTTTTAAGCTCTGAGACCCTTAAAAACAATTTATCAGGGCTTGCCAGTGATTTTATGCGATATGTAGAGACAGATATTACTTTAGGAGACGTGGCGAAATATTTACCTGTTATTTCACAAATTGACCCGAACAAGGTAAAATCGACGGTTCTTCCATCTGACCATAAACCAATAAGGGGCAGCAGCGCTTATTATTTTGAGATAAACGAGGAAGAGGCGAGAGACGTCATAGATGAGTATTTCTTTGGTATAGCCGAGAATGGCGGTGAAGAAACAACGGCCGCGGCTGATGAGAAATAGAGGTTTTTGGTGTTTCGGCGTTTTAAGAAAGATAAAAAAGATAAGCGGGAGCTTATCTTTTTTAAATAACGATGATTTTAATTATTCATTGTTTAAAGAAAATTTATGCGGATGATGGGACTTGAACCCACAAGAGGAAATCCTCACGGGAATCTGAATCCCGCGCGTCTGCCATTCCGCCACATCCGCTTATAGTATTTAAAAAATTTTTTATGGTAAAACGATAAAAGGATTATATAATATACAGAGAGATTATTAAAATTTATCCGCTCATTCTTTTATCATTTTAATATAATATATTATTAGCATATAATAAAATATAAATATTGTCAAGTTAAAGTGATTTTAAAAATTATAATTTTATGTAAATTGATTTATATGCCGGGGGACGGCGGTGTTTTTCTTAATTAAATTTTTATCTTATCCACAGTCTGAAATATTTACTAATATTTTTCCCTATTATTTTATTTTTTTCATTTATGTTACAAAAAAAATTAATTGTTGATTTTGTGGCCCCTTTGTTGTATAATATAATTGCCTATAAAATATTTTAACAATTAATTAAATTTTAGTGATTTTTTTAACTTTGAAGAGAGCGGAGTTATTTTAATCGCGAGTTTTGTGTTTTCTGTTTAAAAATATTTTTTGAGGCTGAATTTTACAAAAATATAATTAAAAAGGAGGAAAAGCTTAATGAAGAAAAAGATTATAGCGGCTGTTCTCGCTTTGTCGATGGTTTTCAGCTCTACATCTTTTACGGTTTTCGCTGACGACACTGTTGCCGCGGAGCAAACTGAGGCTTTGGAAACTTCCGAGGATTCTTTGGAAGAGGAAACAGCTGAGGTTTCCGATGAGGTTTCTTTAAACGACGCCACAGAGGTTACGTCTCCCGCTGGAGTCGATTTAAGCCAGGCTGTCGAGGATGGATGGAAATTCATAAACACAGGCGGTTCAACATCTGTAATGAGCGGCGATTTTAAAAGCGGAGTTACTATTAACGAGACCGCGGCCGCTAAAGGCAAATGGTCCGGCAGCTCCGACGAGGTCGCTTGGTACGGCGTTCCGGTGGACCCGACAAAAGACTTTACTCTTTCCGCCGACGTTGTTATCAATGAGATGAACGTAAGCGGAAACGGCTCAGCCAATCAATCAACGGCGGGACTCGTTGTTTTCAGCGGCGGAAGCTGGGAAAAAGACATGAAGTGGAGCTCTAAAAAGCAACCGAACAGCGTTGCTGTTTCACTTTACCAATCAGGCGGAGACTATACTGACTTTTGCGGAAACTATAGGGTTGATCCATCGGCGAGAGCTGAATGGAGCGCTCCGCTCGCGAAAGACGTAATTACTCTTAAAGGTGGTTTAAACTCAGACAGCCACTCTCTCAAACTTACAAAAAGAGGAAGCATTTACACCGTGTACGCCGACGGAAACACATGGTTTGTTAAGGACGCCGGAAATATTATGTCCGGTTCTAAAATTTACCCTGGATTATTCCAGGCGAGACAGTGTAAAGTAACTTTCACCAACGTTAAACTCGATGTTGAGCAAAGAGAGGTAACCTCTCTTGAGATAACAAATCCGCCGAACGCTACGGAATTTGTTTTGGGAAACAAGCCAAACCTTGAGGGTATGGTTGTTACCGCCAAATATTCTGACGGCACAACGGAGGTTTTAGAGGACGATGGATACGCCGTGGACGTGGATATAAACAAAGAAGGCCCTCAGCAGGCGCTTGTCGTGAAAGGCGGGGCGTCCACTCCTTTAACACTTACCTACGGCAAAAATAAACCCGTTAAGATAAACGTTATAACAGCCCCAATGAAAACCGAGTATTTTATCGGTCAGTTAATCAACGCCGACGGTCTTGAGGTTGAGGCGGAGTTTCTTGACGGCTCAAAAGCGACTCTTTCCAATGAGGAATATACGCTCTCCCTTGGTGGAAAAGAGTTGACAGACACTACTTATATTGACGCCAACATGGCGAAAGATAAGTCGGTTAAGATTAAATTCGCTCCTACCACAGACGCTTTTGAGGCGGGAACGGCTTACGGCGAGATTCCCGTTACAATACACAAGGATTACTCCTTGGATTCTATCAAAATCTCAAGCAAGCCTGTGAAAACCACATACTACACATACTATTCAGAGGAAAATAAAGCGTGGGTAGGCGAGGATTTTGATCCAACGGGTCTTTATATAAAAGCTAACTATAAAGACGCGTCGGGAAACATTAAAAGCGATTATCTCTCCGCGAGCGAATATGTTTTAGACGCGGACGAGTTTAACAAGACAAACAAAACAAAAGCGGGCGACTATAAAATCAGGGCTTCTTACGCCGCTGACAAAAACGTTTTCCTTGATATAGACGTTACCGTAAAAGTAAGAGAAGTAATAAAAATGAGAATAACAGGATACCCTGTTATGACATATGACCTTAACGCGGGAGCGAATCCTAAAGACGTTTTTGTGAGAAAAGGTCTTGAGGTTTCTTATCTCTATTCCTCAGGCGAGCTCGCTCCTATTGATTTAAGAAAGGTTATATACGGTCCGGGAGATGAGGAAGTTATAAACCAATACGGCGTATACGACCTTGATTTAACGCAATTTTCAGTAAGCGAGGAATCAACCGCTGACAATCCTAAATCTTTCATCACGGTTATTCCAGTGGAGGAAAGATTCGGAAAAACAACTCTTCCCGTTACTGTAAGAGTTCAGGATGATCATTTCTGGTCTTACGTTCATCAGGGCGAGTCGGTAAGCTCAAGTAAATGTTACGTGAAAAATATAACAGGAACTTATACCGATCCTGAGGCGGAAGGAACAAAATTCTCATTGGCGTCTATCGGCGGCGGCGGTAAAATTTCCACCGACCAGGACGGTATCGCTTATGTTTACACAAGAATAGATTCTGACAACAACTTCAGACTTTCCGCGGATATAACCGTTACGAGCTATCTTTCAAAGGATTTCGACGATACGGCGCGCGCTGGTCAGGAAGCTTTCGGTATTATGGCGAGAGACAACGTTCTTATGACTCCTAGCGAGGAATTTAAGAAAACTCCTGAGTATACAGGGCAGAACTGGATATCAAGATACGCCTGGGCCCGTAAAGACGCTAACGGCAGGGAGGAAAGAAAGAGTACCGGAGAGAAATACTCAGCTAACTTTGTAATGGTAGGAGGATGTACTTTCGGAGCTTATCCGACAAATCCGGACTCACCAACTTACGAGAAGAACAGAGACTTAAACCGTATCAACCTTGGAGTAAGATACGGAAGCCAGTCACACGTAATGACGGAAGTAGGATCTCCAACGAGAGCTATACCAACTTCCACAATGACAAAAAATATGTTTAAGAAAAACGATAAATTCCATCTTACCCTTGAAAGAGTAAACGGTGGATATAAGGCTATCGCTTATGATTATCAGGAAGGTACGACAGAGGTAAGATACTGGTATCCCGAAGGAGGGGAAACCCTTACGACAATCGACCCTGACAGTTTCTATGTTGGTTTCTTCTGTGCCCGAAACGCGTCTATCGACGTTGAGAACGTTGATTTCCACGTTACGGACCCGGCTACTGATTTAACTTCAAGAACCTCAGGCGTGGCGGCTGTCGCTCCTAAAGTAATGATTACCTCAAGCGAGGTTACGGGAAATAAAAATTATAACCTTGCTTTTAAGGCAAACAACAAATCAGGCGGTTATGTTACTATCAAACAGGACGACAAAGTTCTCGTTACGCATATGCCTGTATCCAAAAAATCAAGCGTATTGCCTGTAACTCTTAAAGAGAACGCTAAAACCACGTTTAAAGTTGTGTATACTCCTAAAATTGTAAGTGAGGACGACCCTAACTATGAGATTCTCACATCTACAGCCGACACGTCGCAGACGTTTGTGGTAACTCACAACTCTAAGTTTAACACAAGCGCCGATAGGATTTATGTCGCTCCTAACGGTTCTATTGACGGAGAGGGTACGAAAGAATCTCCTCTTGATTTGGACACGGCTTTAGGCTTTGTAAAACGAGGACAGACTATCGTTATGATGGACGGTGTTTATTTAAGAGACAGAACAATCACCATTCCATCCACAAAATCAGGAACAAAGAATGAGAGAATCCGTCTTATAGCCGACGAGGGAGCCCAGCCTATTATAGACGCTCAGAGAAAATATCTCGGAATGACTTTAGAGGCGAGCTACTGGGACGTTAAAGGAATAGACATAAGACATGCCGCTAATAACCAGAGAGGCATGCAGCTTTCAGGTAACTACTGCGTTATTGAGGACTGTAAAATCTATGACAACGGCGACACTGGATTCCAGTTGTCAAGAACTGACTCAACAGCCAATTCAATGAGAACATGGCCTCATAACAACCTTATCAAAAACTGTGAGGTTTGGAACAACGCCGACCCGTCAGGAAACAACGCCGACGGTTTCGGATGTAAACTTACGGTAGGATATAACAACGTGTTTGAGGGTTGTGTGTCTCACCACAATCTTGACGACGGCTGGGATTTATACACGAAATCGGGAACAGGACCTATAGCTCCGGTTACTTTGATTAACTGTATATCTTATCAGCAAGGTTACGTTCTTAATGAGGACGGAACATCAACAAAGAGATCCAAAGGCGGATGGAACGGTCTTAAATTAGGCGGAGAGTCAATCCCCGTACAGCATTTTATCAAAAACTGCAAGACCTTCTGGAACGGATCAAGCGGAGTATCGTCAAACTCCAATCCTCAGCTTACAGCGAGAGACTGCGTGTCATATGATAACGCGAAAGGAAACTTCAGTTTGAGCACAAGTAACTCAAGCGTTAAACATTATAATTATGACCTTAAAGGTATAGTTTCCTATAAAGGCGGCGGTGACACGATAAGAGACGTTCAAGTTGAGATTAAGGACGGCAAAGAGGTATATAAAGAGGTTAATATAGAGCCTAAAGACTATAACTATATTAACGGCAAAAACGCTTCCGGTGATACTGTTGACGACTCATTCTTCAAGAGTCTTGACGCCGATGCCGTTATCAAGAACGGTCACTTCGCTCAAGACGCTGACGGTAACTTTATCACAGGGGATTTCCTTGAGCTTACTGACGCTGTTAAAGCTAAGATAGCGGGAGTTCCAGGATATGAGGACGTTGAGGAAAGCACAACTGAGTCTACTACCCAGTATGTAAAAGACACTTCTGGCACAAGCGGCGGTGGCTCACCTAAGAAGAGCGATTCATCAACAACCACTGACAAAGATAAAGACAAAACAGACAAGGACAAAACAGAGAACGAAAAGAAAGAGGATGACAAGAAGACAGAGGACGGAAAGAAAGAGGATGACAAAAAGACAGAGGATGACAAGACGGATAATGATAAATCTGAGAAGGATGACTCTTCTGTGTCTAACAAAGTTCCGGATGATAAGGGACACGCTGACAAATTTACTGACCTCGCTGGAAACTGGGCTAAGCCTTATATTTCAGCTCTTGTTGAGGAAGGCGTGATTAACGGTGTTTCCGATACGGAATTCGCTCCTAACGCTAAAATTACAAGAGCGGACTTCTCGCTTATGCTTATAAAAGCTCTTGGTATGTCATCAGAAGAACCTCATGGATTCTCTGACGTAAACGCGGGAGACTATTACAGCGACGCTATCGCGGCGGCGAAGGCTTATGGTCTTGTTAAAGGTACCTCAGATGTTACTTTCAGTCCGAAAGCTAATATCACAAGGCAAGACGCTGTTTCAATAATAGCGAGAACTTTAGACGCTATAGGCTATACGGAAGGAAAGGCGGGCGACCTCAGCGTATTCGCTGACGCTTCCTTAATAGCCTCATACGCTAAAGCTCCTTTTGAGAAGCTTGTGGGTCTTGGATTTGTAAACGGCAACAACGGTATGGTTAACCCTACGACTAATATTAGCCGTGCCGAAGCCGCTAAGCTTATCTATGACGTTCTTCAAACCAAAAAAGCTGTGGAATAATATTTAACTCAAACAGATTTTTAACCGCGCGGGAAAAACCGCGCGGTTTTTTTATGAGCCGAGGCGCCGAAAGGAAATTTATAGGTGAGAATAAATTGACTATAAAATAAAAGTGTTGATATTAGTTCCAATTTAATATATTATTATATATATGTAAGGTAAACGCCAAGGAATATTTTGAAAGGAGTCTTTTTATGGCTGAAACATCGGAGGTTTTTGGTTTTACTGAGGAAATCGCTAAATATATTTCCATTGAATCCGTTATTTCTCTTTTGGTTAAAATAGGGCTATGTATACTTGTTATTATTATAGCCGCCGTTTTAATTAAAGTTTTTAAAAAAGCCGTTAAAAAGCTTATTTACTCACATAACAGATTTAGTGAAAGAAAAGCGAGAACGTTAAACACGGTCTGTGCGAGCGTTATTAAATATGTGATGTATTTTTTCGTTGTATGCGAGATTTTAAGCCTCTTTGGGATAAATATTATGTCGTTTATAGCTGTGGCGGGGGTAGGAAGTATAGCTATAGCTTTTGGAGCGCAAAGTCTTATGCAAGACATTATTACAGGAATGTTTATACTTATCGAGGACCAGTTTGCCGTGGGCGATAGGATTACTGTAGAGGGATACAGCGGAATCGTCGAGGGAATCGGTATAAGAACAACGAGAATAAGAAGTGCCGACGGTGATTTGTTTATTATTCCCAACGGGCAGGTTAAAATAGTCACAAATATGTCGAAAGGATTTAACAGGGCTGTCGTGGATATTTCTGTAGCCTATGAGGAAAATATAGACAGGGTTATGGACATTATGAGAGACGAGCTGAAAACGGCGTTTGAGACAAACAAAATAAACGGGCTGTTAGGCGAGCCTCAAGTACTGGGAATAGTGGATTTGGGTGATTTCTCAGTGGTTATACGGGTGACGGCGGACTCTGTTATCGGTGAAAACTGGGCTATTGAGCGGGATATAAGAAAGTTTATAAAAAACAGGTTTGACAGGGAAAATATATGTATACCTTATCCCCAGGTTGTTTTACACAAAAGCGATAACGGATCTGTTCAGTAATGTGGACGATACTGGTTGACAGAGTTTTTTACGCCATAATTTGGCTGATTTTTTTAAAGTACGATTTTGAGTATTATAGTGGAAAGCTGACTAGAGAGTATCTGAAAACAAAAATACGTGCGAAAAATTATAAAAAATAAAACGAAACAGAAAGGCTTTTCTGTTTAATTGGACCGTTTTCGCTTATTTTTTAATAATTTTTTGGATATTTAGCGTATATAATTGATAGCTTATGGTAGTTTTCAGATACGCAATAATTTATAAAAATATTTTCTAAACCTGGACAATTATTTTATTTAATAAGTTTAAGAATCCGTTTAAAATTTTTAAGAAACCTGTCTAAAAAATATACTCGAAAGAATCAGCCAGAGTAATATTATTTTGAGACGTAATAATATTATTTTAATTGATTTTTTGAATGTTTTAACAGTTTTTTAAGCAGGCTTTTAATGAAAGGACGTTTTGATTTTGGAATTTAATATTGGAGACAAGGTTATTATGAAAAAGGGGCACCCCTGCGGAGGGAACGAGTGGGAGGTTCTGCGGGTCGGGGCCGATTTTAGAATTAAATGTATTAACTGCGGGCACATTATAATGCTTCCGAGAGTTAAGTTTGAGAAAGCGGTTAAGAGCAAAATAGAAAAAAACCCCCGCTGAAGGGGGTTACTCTATAAAATATCACGTAGTTAATATTTTTCTATTATTTTAAGCAAATTTTCGCTATTCCATCGGCTTAGAACCTTATTATGTATTCTAAAGCACTGCATTCGGCTTTTATGGATGATTTCCGGAATATAATCCCAGCTTAAACCGTCCCGGTATCGAAGCGTTATTATTTTTTTCTCTTCCTGTCCTAAAAAGGCTATTAAACTATCTATATGCGCTTTTATGCTTAATGTTTCTTTTATTTCCTCTTCAAGGCGGAATATAGTTTTCTCATATATATCTATCGTCTTTATAACCGAATTTTCTATATGGGATGAGACTCCTTTACCAGAGGGAATCCCGCTTAATTTTATACTTTGTATATCTCCTGTTTCAACGCACAGCTTTTTTAATTCTGTTACCCTCTCGCTTTTCTCACGGCAGATTTTTTCAGCGCTTCCCCAAACGCTTAGAATGTGTTTTACTTGGTTGTTTTCTCTCATGTTTTTACTCTCCTTATTGTTTTATAGCTATTAATAAAATTTTTAGCGCGAAACAATAAAATAATTTTTTGATATATCAAGTTTTATTAAAGCTTTCCCGCTTATTATTTTATTGTTCCGCCATAAGTTGACTGACTGTAATCCATAGCCGATTTAAGTTCGGATATTTTTATAGAGATAGACTCAATATGTTTAATCAGCCTATTACGCAGTTTATACATATTTTCAAAGTCTTCTTTTTTTATTTGACTTTTTTTTAAATAATTTATTTTATTATAAATTTTATATTTTTTTCCTTTATTGTATTTTTTTTTAAGTTCGGACCGAAGAAACGATATTTCTTTATTTATCTTGACTTCTTTTAGGGTGACTAATCTGCCATTTAAAATTTTAAGGTCGATTTCATCAAGTTTCGCCTGAAGTTTTATTTTTATCTCTTTTAAATTTTTTATTTTATCGGAAATATATATACTATTATTAAATACAGACATAACATCGGATTGCTGCCGTTTATAGGCGTATACATTATTTTCGCTGTTTTTTTCTCTCAAAAATATCGTCGCCTTTCTTCAAAAAAATATACTATATTACATTTTTTTCATTAAATGAAAAAAAATTAAAAAATAATTTCTTTTTGTTACTACATATGTTTCATATATGATACATAATTATATACTTGAATTATAGTTTTGTCAATAGATTTTTAGTATTATTTTTTATATATGAAACAAGTTTGTTTACAAAATGAAATTTTATATTATAATTAAGTTTGTAGCGCGACGTTGAGGAGGTTATTTATCATGTATACGTTTGGCGACAAAATAAATTATTTAAGAAAATGCAGACAAAAGACACAGGACGAAATCGCCGCCGCTGTCGGTACAACTAAGTCCACTATCTCAAAATATGAGAGAAATCTTGTGGAGCCGACTTTAGAGTCGGCGAAAAATCTCGCGGATTATTTTATGGTCAGTCTAGACTGGCTCGCCGGAAACGGCGGATATGAGAATATAAAAAGGAACATACCGAAAGATGTTTTTAATGGGTATATTAAAGTAATTGAGAGAGCTGTTAGCCAAGAGGTTACCGCTGATAATTTAGGAGACGCCCTTAATTTTATATCTAAAATTAAAAACTCAAATATAAAGTCCGACTCTTAAAGTTTGTATACGTGAGGAGGTTATAAACAAGCGATTACAGTGATTTATGGAATTTTTAGCCGTAGGAACTTGTTTATTTTTAAGTTCTCTGACTATATATGTTCATTCCTTTATTAGACTTCTTTCAAAACTTTACAGCAATTCTGGAAAAGTTAGAAAAAACTATTTTACTCAAGATTTTTTTAAGCTTTCGGTGTTAAAAAAACAAAAAGCCTTTTGCTAAGATTTTGTGTGAGATATTTTTTCTTATTTATAAAATTTATGTAATTACATAATTTTGAAAGAAGTCTCCTGGGCCGCCATGGTTATTGAGCGGGTTTGTTATTATAAATTTTGAAATAAAAAAATTTCGACCGCGTAACGAAAGTTACGCGGTCGAAATAAAACTAAAGAAAGGATACAACTAAAATATATAAGACGGAGAAAGAGGGATTTGAACCCTCGCGCCGCGTGAACGACCTACTCCCTTAGCAGGGGAGCCTCTTCAGCCACTTGAGTATTTCTCCAAATAACTTTTAATTAATTCCCATAGACATTATTATACCACATTTAAAAAAAAAAGCAATACTTTTTTTTTAAATTAATAAATTTTATTTAGAGCTGTATGGCAAAATCTAATTAAAATTTACTCAAAAATTAAAATATATACAAAAAAATATTTAATATATGAAAAAAATAAAGCGTATTAACCTTAATTTTGAAAAGTTTAAATGATTTTTAGGTTAAAAAGCATATTTATATATAATATAAAATTTGTTATTTGTGATATTTTAACAAGCGTTAATGAGTTTTTATGAGAGGGGTACTTTTATCTTGTTAAAAATATTTTACAATGTTATAATTAGAGAAGCGTTAGTTATTGACGTTTATTTAATACATAGTAATTATAGCGATTCTATTTATGGTGATTTGTGCTAAAAGTTCAGCGAACTTACGGAGCGTATTTTAATTTTCAGATATGCCATACAGTCAATTGACTTGAAAAAGAACAAAAGGAGGGGAGCTTAAAATTATTTTCAGGAAGTAGCGGAGGGAGAGCGTAAGCGGCTGGCGCGACAAGGCGAAAAAGTATTTTAATCCTCTGACTTGTTTATTTTTAAGTTTATTGACTATAATTGACTATATATTTGGAATCGCGGCGAATATTGACATTATAGGTAAAACGGACATTTTATAAAAGAGTTTTCAAAATATCGTATTATTTATATTGAAAAGGGTGATATAATGATAAAGCTTAGATATAAATTTTATATTATTTTGTTTTTTATTTTTATTGTAATTTCCGTTTCTTTCGCTGTTATTATTAATCTTACAGCCAATTACAGCAGAGGGGATTTAAAAAACGTTTATTATAACACGCTTTATGATACGGCGAGAAAAAATATTATATTGTATACGAACAGCATATATGAAATGATTTTATTTGACGAGCAAGAGTTTATTAAATATGACAAGGAAAAAAGGAAAGAGTTTATCGGCGATTTTGTAAATGGGATAAGGGATAAAAATTTTAATTATGAGATATATCTTCAGGAAGCGATTGTTTATGATAAAAATAACATTTCCGTACAAAATATTTACAGTTCTAAATATGATCAGCAGGAAGAGTATAAAAAATACGGAAAAGGCGAGGGAACGCAGAAGGCCTTTTATCCAGCTTATGAGCTTTTGACAAAACTTGAGGATTATACGTCTGTTTTTGACAAGGAAAGTTTTTATTTAAATGAGAAAAATCTTCAAGTGGAAAGGGTTTTTTTCTGCAAATATATACCACAGTCTAATTTACTTATCACATCATGTTTTTATGAACAGGATTTAAAAGCCGCCGCTGAGGATTACGCCAAAAGTCTTGAGATAGAAAACGAGGATACTGTTTCCTTTTTCCTGTATGTCACGGTTTTTATAATTATAGCTTTATTTGTGGTTTTATGCTATATTGAGTCTCTCTATTATAAAAGTCTTGAGAAAAACTTTTTGTCTGAGAAGCTTAAAATAAATGAGAAATATAACAGGCTCAAGGAAATGTCGCAGATAGACGCTCTTACGAAATGTTATAACAGGAAATATCTTAATGAGAAGATGGTTTTCGCTTTTAAGAGTTTTCAGGCGGGGCATTTGGTGAGCTCGGCGATTCTTTTTGATATTGATAATTTTAAAAAGATTAATGATACTTACGGCCACTCGGCGGGCGACGAGGTTCTTAAACAGGTTGCCGAAACCGTTAGAAACTGTATAAGAAAGGATGATGTTTTCGCCAGATGGGGAGGAGAGGAGTTTGTCATTTTCTTTAAATTTACAAATATCAGAGCCGCCCTGGTTATTGCCGAGAAAATAAGAGCGGCGGTGGAGGCTCTTGTTGTTTCAGTTCCGGGGCATGACATAAAAATTACCGTGTCTTTAGGGGTTTCCTGTTTTAAACTCGTTGATTCCGATCTTACTGAATGTATTGAGCGAGCGGACGACGCTATGTATGAGAGCAAGAAGACCGGCAAAAATAAAGTTACGTTGTACAGCAAGTAAAAAAATCAGGGGCTGTCCTCCAAGAAAATTATAACAAGATATAGTATTTTAATTTTAGGAAACACCGAGAGAAAGATACTAAAAATAATTTCTCAAATTTTTTAAAAATTATTTTTATTTTTTAATTTGTCGGTGTTTCCTTATTAAACACACTATATTTAGTATATTTTCTGTTTGGCGGGACGGCCCCTTAACGCGTTTAGTGAACCATATCCATTACATCCTCAGCTTTGCCAATCATTTTTTTGCCTCCGTGCACAAGCTTTTGTCGGGTTTTCTTATCGCTCAACGCACAGGTTAAACCGATTGCTCCTATTATACTTCCGGCTATAAGTCCAGTTGTGAATTTTGTCATTATAATATACTTCCTTTCTTTATAAGAATTGTTTAATAACTTTGAACTTTAGCGGCGTAGTTTGACGGGTACTTTTTCATTTACTTAACCTGATAAAAAATCTCCAGCCAATAGACGCCGTTTGGATTGAACAGGTCTATAGTCAATCTTGATTATATTATTAAACAGTTCTATTTTATTTTTTATTATCGCCGCAAAAATATTATTTGCGTCATTTAAATTTGTTATTCAGAAAAATTTTAAATTTGCATTTTTTTATTATGTGTTGTATAATTAATGGCATATTTAAAAAATTATTGAAGTATTAAAAAAATAGACTTGTTAAAGTTATATTAGTATTAATAAAGCATATCGGGAAAAGGTGTGCTTATATGGAAATTTGGC
Source organism: uncultured Clostridia bacterium (assembly GCA_910579745.1). GTDB lineage: Bacteria > Bacillota > Clostridia > Lachnospirales > CAG-274 > MGBC114079. The sequence continues at coordinate 75,819 of CAJTVH010000007.1, forward strand.
AGTTTACAAACAGGTCTGTTATACAAGTATTTTATAAAGTGACAGGAGGTTTAAAGAAATATGTCTAAAGATAAATTTTATATTACCACGCCGATTTATTATCCAAGCGATAAACTGCATATAGGGCACTCTTACTGTACAGTAGCCACGGATACTATGGCGAGATATAAAAGAATGAGAGGCTTTGACGTTAAATTTCTGACAGGAACGGACGAACATGGGCAGAAAATCGAGAGAATAGCGAAAGATAAAGGCGTTTCCCCGAAAGAGTATGTCGATTCTATTGTATTGTGGGTGAAAAAACTTTGGAAAACTCTTGACATCAGCTATGATTATTATATAAGAACGACAGATGAGATTCACGTTAAGGCTGTTCAGAAAATTTTTAAAAAATTATATGACAACGGCGACATTTACAAAAGTTCTTATGAGGGGTGGTACTGCACCCCATGCGAAACCTTTTTCACGGAAAGGCAGCTTACCGACGGCAAGTGCCCCGACTGCGGGAGAGACGTTGAGAAGCTTAAAGAGGAAAGTTATTTTTTCAAGCTTTCAAAATATCAGGACAGAATTATTAAGCATATTGAGGAAAATCCTGAGTTTATTCAGCCCCCAACGAGAAAAAACGAGATGTTAAACAACTTCTTAAAGCCGGGGCTTGAGGATTTATGCGTTTCCAGAACCTCTTTTAAATGGGGTATTCCCGTTGATTTCGACCAGGGACACATTGTGTATGTTTGGGTGGACGCCCTCTCAAACTATATTTCCGCTTTAGGATACGGCGGGGACGACGACGCGGATTTTAAAAAGTATTGGCCCGCTGACGTTCATGTTGTAGGGAAAGAAATCGTGCGTTTTCATACTATAGTATGGCCCGCTATGCTTATGGCTCTCGATTTGCCTCTTCCTAAAAAAATATTCGGTCACGGCTGGCTTATAATAGACGGCGGGAAAATGTCAAAGTCTAAAGGAAATGTTGTCGATCCCATGGTCCTTACGGAGAAATACGGAGTAGACGCTATCAGGTATTTTCTTCTCCGTGAGATAGCCTTCGGACAGGATGGTAATTTTACGAATGAGGCGCTTATAAACAGAATTAACTCTGATTTGGCGAACGACCTTGGAAATCTTCTGTCGAGAACGGTTGCGATGATTGAAAAATATTTTGGGGGAACTTTACCGTCGGAGCAAACGGGAAATGAGTTTGATAAAGATGTTATAAAAGTTGTTGAGAACACGGTGAGAAATGTTGAGGAGTATATGGAAAAGATGCTTTTCAGCGACGCTTTTACAGAAATATGGAACCTTGTGAGAAGATGCAACAAATATATAGACGAGACGACGCCGTGGGTTATAGCGAAAGATGAGAGCAGGAGGGCGGAGCTTGCCGGCATTATGTATACGCTGTCGGAGGCACTTAGGGTTATCGCCGTACTTATAAGCCCGGGTATGCCCAATACGCCTAAAGAAATTTTCAAACAGTTAGGAATTGATGACGAGAATCTTAAAAGCTGGGATTCCGTTCATAATTTCGGGGCGCTTTCGAAAGAAATTAAAGTCAATAAGGGAAATGTTATTTTCCCAAGAATAGACGTTAAAAAAGAACTCGCTGAGTTAGAGGAGGCTATGGAAAAGTCGATGAGAGAGTGTGTAGCCAACAAAGGCGGCGAAGAGAAAAAAAGCGATGAGTTTATCACTATTGACGATTTCGCCAAAGTGGAGCTTAAAGTGGGCGAGGTTATTAAATGCGAAAAGGTTGAGAAAGCGGACAAGCTTTTAAAATCTCAAATAAAAATAGGCGCCGAGGTCAGGCAAGTTGTTTCCGGCATCGCTAAATTTTACTCGCCTGAGGAAATGGTGGGAAAGAAAGTAGTTGTCGTGACAAATCTTAAACCTGTTAAACTCAGAGGAATTTTGTCCGAGGGAATGATTTTAGCCGCCTCTGATGACGGCGGAAATCTTAAGGCGGTGACTGTTGACGGAGATATAGAGAGCGGTGCCGAGGTAAGATAGAATTAAAATTTAAAGGCTTTGCCACTGATTTAATTTTTAAGTCTAAGGCGAGGCCTTATTATTTTTATATTTATAAAAAGGAGTGTTTTTAGTGTATTTTGAGTCTCACGCTCATTATGACGATAGAAAGTTTGACAATGACAGATACGAACTTATTAAGAAAATTCATGAGGGGGGAGTGTCTTATATAGTAAACGCTGCCTCGGATATTAAATCCTCTCTTGACGGAATAAACCTTTCCCATGAGTTTTCTTTTTTTTACGCCGCCGTGGGAGTGCATCCTCACGAGGTTGAGAATATGTCGGAGGAAGATATTCAAATATTACGAAATTATTCCAAAAATGAAAAAGTTGTGGCGATTGGTGAAATAGGCCTTGATTTTTATTACGACTTTTCGCCAAGGGATTTACAGAGGAAATGGTTTATACGCCAGCTTGAACTGGCGAAAGAACTTGATATGCCAGTTATTATTCATTCAAGGGAAGCGTCGGCGGAATGTTTTGACATTATCAAGGAAAGCGGTGTTAAAAAGGGGGTTATACACAGTTATTCAGGCTCCGCCCAAATGGCTCTCGACTATATTAAATTAGGTTTTTACATTGGCGTTGGTGGAATTGTAACTTTTAAAAACGCCAAAAAATCTGTTGATACAGTTTCAAAAATACCGCTTGGAAAAATATTGATTGAAACAGATTCACCATATTTAGCTCCTGAGCCTGTTAGGGGCAGTCGTAATAATTCACAAAATCTAAAGTATATTTGTGAGAAAATTGCGCAAATTAAACAAATAACTCCGGAAGAAGTAGCTTGCACAACCGCTGAAAATTCTAAAAATTTATTTTTCGTAAAATAATTATTGCATAATTGTTACATTTGTGTTAATATGTATATTGTGATTGTTAAACGAGAATATAAATTTTGAGAATATATTCTTAAATATTGCGTAATATATTATTAAGATGTTTTGTAAATATATTACCGCGTAAACAGCGACAGGAAAAAAATCAGTTTTTTCCGATGTCTGTTAATTTTAAGGAGGCATTTTAAATGTTAAAGAATATTAAGCTGACCAAACACGTTAAAACTATGGCGATATTAGCATCTTTTTTAATCGTTTTTACAGGGATGGCCAAAGCCTATGATGTTTCCGCGACGACTGTAAGAATTAATGACAATAATAATTCATACAGTGTAAAAACAAATGCTGAGACGGTTGAGGAGCTTCTTTCGGAAGAAGAGGTTTCTCTGAATGAACTTGACACAATAAACGTGGAAAACTCTGATACGATTAAAAATAATATGGAAATCGTAATTAAAAGAGCCTTTTACGTAAATGTTATTATTGATGACAAAGAACCGATTAAAATAAAAACAAATTATGACACGGTGGGAAAAATCATTTCCGATTTGAGAAAAGAGCACGGAGCCGAGTATATACTTGAAAGCGGAAGCTCATCATCAAAGCCGGAGCCTAATATGCAGATTAAAGTTAATTCCGTTAAAGAGGTTTCCGAAACAAAAAAAGAAAATATTCCTTTTGAGACGGTTGTTGTTGAAAACGACAAACTTGAGGTTGGCAAGGAAAGAGTTTCTGTTGAGGGTGTGAACGGGCAGACGGAAACGGAAATTAAAACCGTTTACGTAGGCGGAAAAGTATCGTCAATTACCGAAGGCGAGCCTGTTGTCGTTAAAAAGGCTGTAAACAAGGTTATTGAGAAAGGAACGAAAAAGCCTGAACCTGTAGTTCCAGCTGTTAAAACAAACAGAGGCAAATTTGAGATATTAAGAGAGCTTTCAATGAAAGCCACTGCCTATACGGAAACAGGAAACCGTACCGCCAGCGGTATGAAAGCCGCCGTGGGCGTAGTAGCCGTGGACCCTAAAGTTATTCCTTTGGGAAGCAAGCTTTATATAGAGGGTTATGGATACGCTGTCGCCGGAGACACAGGCGGAGCTATTAAAAACAACAGAATCGACCTTTTCTTTAACACGGAAAGAGAGTGCGTTAATTATGGAGTTAAGAACAATGTTAAAGTTTATGTTCTTGGCGACCAAATGTAGTTGAGTTTGAGTTATAGAGAATCGATAATGGAATGAACAGGAAAGTTAAAAAAAGACTGATATATTAAATAACTCTTTTATTGGTTCACGATGAAAACTTTATAAATTGCCGTAATAAGCATAAGAAAGAAGCCTCAGCGCCTGAGTGATCAGCGCTGAGGCTTTATTTTTATTTAGCTGGGTTTGAGGCTTGACATGCCTTATTTTAAAACTCAGCGTTTTTAACGGTTCTGGGGTAAGGGATTACGTCTCTTATATTTGTCATTCCCGTTATATACATTACGCATCTCTCAAAGCCCAATCCAAAGCCGGCGTGCTTAGCGCCGCCATATTTTCTTAAATCAAGATACCACCAGTAATCATCATCGCTAAGCTCAAGTTCTTCCATTCGATTTTTAAGAACGTCAAGGCGTTCTTCTCTCTGGCTTCCGCCGATTATCTCTCCGACACCCGGAACAAGCAAGTCCATTGCCGCCACGGTCTGCTTATCGTCGTTTAAACGCATATAAAAAGCCTTTATATCTTTCGGGTAATCGGTTACGAAAACGGGTTTTTTAAAGACCTGTTCAGTTATATATCTCTCGTGTTCAGTTTGCAGGTCTATTCCCCATTCCACGGGATACTCGAATTTAACGCCTGATTTTTTTAACAGACTGACAGCCTCTGTATAGGTAATGTGCCCGAAGTCGGAGTTTAATATATTATCAAGTCTCTCGGAAAGTCCCTTATCGATAAATTTATTGAAAAACTCCATTTCCTCGGGGGCGTTCTCCATAACATATTTTATTATATATTTTAACATATCCTCGGCGAGTGCCATGTCGTCTTTAAGCTCGGCGAAAGCTATCTCAGGCTCTATCATCCAAAATTCGGCGGCGTGTCTCGCGGTGTTAGAGTTTTCCGCCCTGAAAGTGGGACCGAAAGTATACACGTTTTTAAAGGCGAGGGCGTAGGTCTCCGCGGAAAGCTGTCCGCTCACCGTTAGATTAGCGGGCTTTCCGAAGAAATCTTTTGAGTAATCCACGTTATTATAATTATTTCGCGGAGGGTTTGAGATATTCATCGTGGTGATTTGAAACATTTCTCCGGCTCCCTCGCAGTCACTCGCCGTTATTATAGGCGTATGCACATACACAAAATTTCTCTCGCTGAAAAACTTGTGTATAGCGAAGCTTGCCAGGCTTCTTACCCTGAATACCGCCGAAAAGGTGTTTGTTCTTGGTCTTAAATGAGAAATTGTTCTAAGATACTCGAAAGAATGCCTTTTTTTCTGAAGTGGGTAATCGGCGGGACAGCTTCCCTCTATTTTTATTTCCGACGAGTTTATCTCAAAGGGCTGTTTATTACAGGGAGTAAGTATAAGCGTTCCTTTTACCTGAAGGCTTGTTCCTACCCCGAGTTTTGAGATTTTCGCGAAGTTATTAAGCCCGCTGTCAAACACTATTTGTATGTTTTTAAAAAAAGTCCCGTCGTTTAACTCTATAAAGCCGAAACTTTTTGAGCCCCGCAGGGTTTTTATCCAGCCGCATATTTCTATCTCTTTATTTTCGTAGCGCTCAGGATTTTTATATATATTTTTTACAATTTCCAAAAAATCACCGCCATAAGTTTTATTTGATATAATTATAAATCATTATTTCCTTATTTATTATACCAAATTTTTAAGCAAAAACAAGGGAATTGATAGAAAATCATATTTCTTTTTATAAGTCAAACGCTCTCGCGGCGCGTGTAAACCTATATTGTAAGAGAGGGAAAGCAATATTTTCTTTTATTCATTTTAAGTTGCTTGATTATAAAGGTAATGAGGGAATTTTCATTTTGAAATATTTTTGATTTAAAATAAAGGGGAAGCGGGTTATTTACTGATGAGTATTTTTGAGCCGGAAAAGAGGGGGGAAACTCAGAATAAAGAGTTATAAGAAATATTATGGAATAATTGTAATAAAAAAACAGTTTTTTATTTAGGTGATATGGAAAAGTTGCACAAAAATAAACGCTAAAAAATATATATTTATACGAAATTTATCTTGAGAAAAAATCACCCCTCTTAAAAAGTGTGAGAAAACAGGTGTTTTTTTATGTGGCCCTATATAAAAAGCTAAAAATTGGCCCCTTTATTTTTTAGGGATTATAATTTATAATTAATTATATGGTAAAAGAGGAAATCAATAATATAAAGCAGTTATTTACGGCGGGAAATGAGCCGATAGGTTTTTACATAGCCCTGCGGGTGCTGCTGGCCTCTTTTTGGAAAGTCCGGCGGGGTTTTATATTTCCGTCAAAATAGAAGAGCTCCGCTCCCTCCCACTTTTTGGAAAAAAAGCGGGGGGGGGGGGGGGGGCGCTTTAATGAAAAAAATTTAAAAAAGGAGGAATTTTTGTGAACAAATATTTACAAAAACCGCTTAGCGTTTTTGTTGTGCTGTGCATGATTTTGACAAGCGTGTTTTCCTGGAATATGACTGTTTTCGCCGGCGAGGTTTCGGCGGAGGCTGACGACAGGGGAGACATAGACGGCGTAGATGGTGTTACCGTAAACGACGCAGTTATACTTCTTGATTATGTATTGGACAAAGGCACTTACAAAGGCGACTACTCAAAAGAAATGCTTGCTTATATGGGAGACGTAAACAGCGACGGGACCATAACGGCGAGAGACGTTTCCGAAATACTTAACAAGGCTCTTAACGGGGATTATAAATTCTCCGGCAAAAAGCCTAATAAGCCTGTGCCTCCAACCACAGAGGCAACGACAGAGGGAGACGTTCAAACCACAACGGAGGGGGACGTTCAAACCACGACAGAGACAGTTACGGAGGCGACAACCGAGGCTATTGTAACGGGAGATCCCGCCGACGCCGTATATAAAGGCTATGACATTGTGGTTGATAAAAGAATTGCCGAGAGCAATCCGACAAGAGATGAACAGCCGATTGTTAAAACCGTAAGAGAAGCTATCGCTTTGGCGGACGGCGGAACAGAGGCGAAACCTATCGTTATAGGCGTTGTTCCTGAACTTTACAGGGAACAGGTGGTAGTCAAGAAGCCGTGGATTACTTTAAAGAAGATTACAAACTCTACGTCCACAGAGGACGAGGTTACTTTAACATGGTATTATCTTGAGGGATATACATATGACAATGTAGGTTCAGACGGATATTGGGATCCCGCCAACCCGAAAGCGAACGAGGGCGGCACGAAAGGCGTTCCTCAATGGGGTCAGTCCACTTATATTGACGGAAGCGCGACAGGATTTAGAGCGGAAGGAATTTATTTCGAGAACTCTTCAAACCTTTATATTACAGAGGAAGAACTCGCCGCTAACGTAAGGGTTAATCCTACCAACACAGGACCGTCGGGCGGAGCTCCGGCTATTACCCTTCCGGAGAGAAACACGCTTAAACCGGGCTATGGCACGGGGGACAAAGTTACCGTTAAACTTGGAACGGGAGCTTCCGAAAGCAATGTCATAGCGGACGTAAGAGCGAAGAGATGGAGAGAGAGAGGAGCGGCTCTTTACACGAAAGCCGACAAGGTTGTTCTTATAGACTGTAAAGTTATCGGAACTCAGGACAGCCTCGGGGTATGCGGAACAGGCAACAGAGCGTACTTTAAAGACTGTTATTTAGCGGGCGGGGTTGACTTTATATGCGGAGGAACTCAGTCTGTATTTGACAATTGTGAGATTCACTGGCAGTCATCTCCTTACAAGGGAGACGGAGACGGGGGCGGAGCCCTTACCGCCACTAAAAACGACGGCTATCCGGCGAAGGGATATTTATTCTGGAACTGTAAGATAACAGGAAACCCGACCACCGAACAGGTTCAATTCGGCCGTCCATGGAGCGCTCAAAACGCCGAGACAATATGGGTTAATACCATATCCGACATAAGCAAAATAAACAATAAGCCTATGATAAGCGAGGCGGGCTGGGCAAGCATGGGATGCGCCCCTGACCTCACAAGAGGATTCTTTGAGTACAACTCAAAAGACATAAATGGAAATAAACTTGACACAAGCAAGAGAAAAGGCACCACAAGCGGTAAATTTAAAGGCGGCGTACTTGACTCGTTTGACGTAATTAAGTATAACCCTTACAATTATACGGCTTATAAAGGTGATAAATTTGACGGATGGGACCCATCGGGAAGCAAAGCTATTTACGACGGTATTGAGAAAGATATTGAGAGCGTAGTGTTTAAAGACAGCTATGACGCTGACTTTACGCTTCCGGAGGCACCAGCTGGATATGAGGTACGCTACGAATCTGACAGTCAGAACGCCGTTATCGGCGCTGACGGAAAGAGCGTAACAATTAAAAGGCCTCCGTTCGGAAGTTCCGACGCTGAGGTAAATTTCACGGCGTATTTAAAGAAGAAAGAGGCTGACAAGGAAAATGTAAGAGGTACCGAGAAAGTTTATACAACATCCATCGCCGCGTCAACGGACGAGGGAAGCACGTTTAAGCTTACGGGAGCGGTTAATCTTACTTTCTCATCCGACAAGGATTTAACTGCGACTTTAGACTTCGCTATGCCTGACGGAACCTCAATGTCTAACAAAGAGGTTGTAATTCCGGCGGGAAGCGTGACGGCTGCTTATGACGCGGGTAATCTTTACGCTGATATGCCGATAACCCTTACCATTACTTTGGACGACGAGAAATATTCCGTTGTCGGCGGGGACGTTCATACAATTCCGGCGGGAACCGGAGGAACGCCGATGACTTACGATATTAATATAGGGCTTAAAGAAATAATGAACGTAACAAGCGGAGGGGTGCCGGCTCTCGCGGGCACGGCTCCAGCTGGCTATACTATGGAGGCTGTAGCTGAGTATAAAGGAAAAGCCAACGTCTATCATTATAAAAACACAAACAGCACTAAATCGACTCACGGCTATTATTGGGATTTAGCGTCGATAGTAGCGAATACGGCGGGACAGAGCATTGAGGACTTAAAGGCCGCCGACTCAGTTACTTTGGAATTCAGCATTAACGTTCCAGACGCCGGAGACTGGGGAAGCCCAATAAACGCTATTGATATTTTAGGAAACGGCGACACGTCTAAATTTGTTTTCGCTCCTAAAGCCAATGACTCGAGATATGTGAGATTTCTCCTTGGAAGATGGAATCAGGTAAACGCTATCGACTCAACGGTAGGCGGAATAAGCGGTTCATCTCACAGCGGACCTCAGCAGCTTAACCTTGTCGGAAAGCTCAATGAAGAGGGAGGCAAAAACGTATGGAAGAAGATTACGGCGACTATAGACTTTAAAAATCAGAAAGTCGTAATGACAGGAGAAGGCTCAGCCAACCCTGTAAACGAGTTTAAATCCCTTCCGGCTAATATTGACAGAAGCAAATTGTATATGGTATTCTATCCCGCGGAAAATAAATCCTCCACTGACGAGTATTATTTCTCCGACGTTAAAGTGTCTTACGACAGGTTTGTGCCGGCGGAGGACACGTCTAAAGGCGTTTCGGTGAGCGGAACGGTAACAGATGGAATTAAGAGCGTTACGTTAGTAAACAAAGAGCAACCTATTTATAAACATACAGCTGATATAGCCGAGAATAAAACAATGACTTTCGCCGGGAAAATCCCGGCGGGAGTTTACGAAGTGCGGTATACCACCGACGAGGCGTCTAAATTTAAAGACGTGACTGGTACGGGAGTAGCCTTGGAAGACGGAAAATATTATTTAACGGTTTCAGGGGCGGATATTACTGATTTGAAGGTAGCGGCGGAGACAGTAGTTGGTTTTGACGCGGCGGAGAAAGCTGTTGACGCCATGCTCGTGAAATATACCGACGTGAAGACAACCGCTGACGGAAATGTTTATACTCTTAAAGAGGCTTTGCCGAAAGTCTCTGAGGATGGGTATGAGATAGAGATAAAAGAGGGCTGTTCATATGTAAATCCTGACGGTTCGTTAATTGAGCAGGTTGTTTCCGCCGAGACAGCGGGGGACCTTGTTTACAATATCGTGAATATCGGAAGCAAAGACAGCGAGGAATATACCGTTAAGGTTTTACCGGCGGTGATTTCCAGCGAAAAATTTGTGAGAACTTTCGACGGCCTTGCCGTAGGCTCAAAAGTTGAGACAGGAGATTTTACAGCTAATATCGTGAAAGATTCCGAATTAGCCCCAAACAGAGGAAACGTACTCGTATTCTCAAATACAAGCAATACATTCAATGATAAAGTAACGGCGGTTAGTTTCGCTGATTTAGGTTTAGAGGCGGGAAGAACTTACGCCATAAGTTTTGACATTATGAAAACAGACGGAGACGACAGCGGAAAGGGCTGGAGAGTCAATTTAACAGACACGGCGGGACTTCTTTGGACAGGAACCAAACTTGAGTTTAACGCCGAGATTATAAAAGGAGACAAATACTCAGGAGACAGCGTTTACGGCACGACCGCAGCCATTAACTCCGCTACGGTACCGAATGAGTGGGTTAATTATACTTTTGTGTCCAATACGGCTACGGGAAATGTGGACGTTTACAAAGGAGGTTCGTATGTCACGTCATATAAGGGACAGACAAAAGTTCCCGCTGGTATTGAGTTCGCTACTCATTATGTAGCGGGGTCAAAAATTTATCTTGACAACGTGGTTTTATATGAATATCCAACGGCGGGCGAGCTTGAGACGGAGCTTAACGGAGTTATAACGGACGGCTTAATTCCATCTGAGGCAATCAAGGAAGCGAAAGAAATAACGGTTCCATCTAAAACAGCGAGCGGAAAAGTCATTAAATGGACGTCAAGCAACAGCTCACGCATAACTATCACTGAAAATGATGAAAACGCTAAAATAGCTTTCGCTGATCCGACAGGAAACTTTGAGGAGACTTTGGCGGCGGAAGTTGAGCACACTCTTCCTTACACAGGTTCGCCAAGCGGAGATAAAGTAACGTTTAAAAAGGACTATACCATAAATTTTGAATCCGATAATGTAGTTAAATATGACCTTACCGTAAATAACAAGACGGCGGGCAACGCTATTAAAATAACAGTGCTTAGAGGAGAGAATGTAGAGGTAGCCGAAACGGAGACATTAACTCACAATCTCGCGTCAGGAACATATAAAGTTAAGTTCACATCAGCGGAGGGTTATAAAATTTCCGAGGTTAAAATCGGGGAAAACGCTATTACAGCTGGAAGTGACGGAAGCTATACGGTGGATTTATCCGGGAACGTAACTCTTGACGTAACATCGAGAGAAGTTCTTACAGGGTATACGGCGGCGGAAGACGCTGTTAAATCGGCTTTATCCGGAGCCGGAACTTTAAACGGCGATGTTTACACCGTTGACAGAGCGTTCACGGTTCCTGCTGTTGAGAAATATGAGATTTCTATCGCTGATAACTCATTTATAAACGCTGATGGAACACTTAAAAGAGCGGCGGCTGGAACGGCTGTTACAGCTGAGGAAGTTACTTTCACGATTAAAAACACCGACGCCGATACTACGGAGGACTATAAACTTAAAGTTTTGGTTCCAGCTAAAACAGGAGATAAGGCGGACGAGAACTTTGAGGGACTTAATATAGGCGATAAGGTTAATGGAGCTACCATAGCTTATAAAGAGGGAAGAGGCAGATATGTTAAGTTCTCCCAGCCAGAAGTAGCTTCCTTAGACGTTGTTAAATATGACACTCTTGAAAGCGGAAAGAAATATGAGATAGGCTTTGATATAATGAGAATCGCCGATACTGTTCAAAATGGAAATCATATACCGGCAGGCAAAACATCATTTGACAACGCAGGTATGGGCTGGAAAATATCATTTACAAACACAGGGTATTATAATCAATACTTTGCATATATGGGAAACCAATTTAAGATATTTAACAGCAGTATAAAGAACGATGATACAAAAGACCCAATAATCTCAGGCTGTGAGTCTGAAAAATGGTATTCATTGAAGTTTATTGTTGACATGACGACTAATAACATTGACGTATATTTACGCAACGAAAATGAGACGGAATACACAAAGGTGACATCTGTTAAAGTCGCGGAAAATAATGTTCCTAATCTTGTAGGAGTGCGTGAGGAGTGGGGCAGCCGTATGCCTAACGACTACGTTTGTTTTGACAATGTATACGTAAAAGAGATTACTAGTAATTAAGATGTAATATCTATAATTATAGGGTTTAATTGTAATATTTTATTATGCCGAGACTCTGTTTTTCTCACAAAAATGGGAGAGGGAAACGGAGTTCTTGGCGTGTTTAAGCGAGAGAATTTTAAGAACCTGTCTAAAATCTAAAAAAAGCCTGTCTAAAACTATTAAAATATCCAAAAAATCAGCGAAAATAAAATCATTTTGGAGCGTAATGATTTTATTTTCACTGATTTTTTGGATATTTTAATAGTTTTAGACAGGCTCTAAATGGCTGGGAAGTACGGCGGAATTGGGTATAAGCGTTTTATAGATAAAAATACTGGTAGTTTTGACTCAAAAGATATGAAAATATAAATTTTGGGGTTTACAAAAGTAAATAAATATGGTATAATGTAAAAAGTAAGGTTTATTATAATAGACTTTCGGGGTGTGGCTCAGCTTGGTAGAGCGCTGCGTTCGGGACGCAGAGGCCGCAGGTTCAAGTCCTGTCACCCCGATTTTTTTATTTAACTGACAGAGTAGGTAGCGCGTTTTTAAACGTGGTATTTACTTTTAAACGCCTGGAGAACAAGTTCTTATGAAATCAAAGGTGTTATTAAACGCCCCCGATTATGAGTATTTTTATGAAATAAAAATATGAGCGGTCTTTGACGAGTTTTAAGACCAGGCTTTTTAAACATTTTAGACAGACTATAAGAGACTATAAGAAATATATACGGGACTATGTTCCGTATTTTTTTATTTATGTGCGATTATAAGGTAATAATTCAGGTTTTTACAGCGTATATTTGTACAAAGCGGGGGGATTTTATGAGAAGGACAAGACTGTCTAAAAGAAAAGGAAAATTTTTCGGAATGGTTATGGAATTTAATACGCTTATATTCGCCGTTACAGCCCTTATATTCGCTTTTGGGGCGGTATGTGGTGTATTTATGCTTAACGGGGTGTCAAACGCCGAATTTGGGCGTTTATTAAGGGTTTGGGAAATAGCGTCGGCGGAAGACTATAAAAACGGTTTTTTTGAGAGTTTTTTTAAATATGGGGCGGCGGTTTTAGGGATTTGGCTATGCGGTTTTTTCAAGCTGGGAATTATCGGAATGGTTATAATTATTTTCACGAAAGGCACGGGAGTAGGCTTTACATCAGCTTTTATAATAAAGTGCATGGGGGACACGGGAGTTTTTATGATTTTTAAACTTTGTTTTTTCAGGGATTTTTTTATAATATTTTTATGTTTTATCGCCGTTGTGTTCTCCGTGAGAAGATATGCCGACAAAAGAAATTTTAGGGAAAATAAATCTTATTATGTTTTTGGGGCGGGGCTGTTTACGGGAGTCGCCGTTTTATGCGCTATTATATAGCGGATTAAAAGTTATTGAGGTTTTACTTTAAATTTTATGAACTTTTTGAAAAAAGTCTGATAAAAATTTTTACACGAAACGGCATTTCGATGTTATTTATTATCGAACTTAATTTAACGTGAGTTCGACGGAGAAATAGCAGTAAAACCAGCGAAACGTAGTTTCGCACAAAAGTTTTTGTCAAACTTTTTTCAAAAAGTTTGTGAAGTTTGAGGTGAAACCTCAAGGTTTTTAATGCTTCAAGAGCATTTTTGGAGGTTTGGAACCTTTTTGCGATAGAAAAAGGTTCCATTAACAATAAATTTTCGTCGAACTCACGTTATTTTATTGTGACCGCCTAAGACAGATAAAAAAGCGCCGAATTATAAATTATATAAAATTCGGCGCTTTTTTATCTGTCTTAGGCGATATAACCGTAGTTTTAACAAAATAAAAATATAGGTATTTTGACAATTAAGGCTCTGCGCTTATGCTGTCGTAAATTTTTTGAAGATATTCGCAGTCGCTGTGAAAGCGCTCCTCGCTTGAGTTTTCTATTAACATTGTGATATGAGGTTTTCTGCCTTTAAGGTGTTTAAATAAGTTTTCATAGTTGAAAAGGCCCTCGCCCACCTGAGCGTATTTTACCTCGCCGTCTATAAGAGCGAAATCTTTTATATGAATTACAGAGACACGGTCGCCGTAAAACTCAAAAACCCTGTCGATTACTTTTTCCTGTTCTTTATAGTTTTTTTCGTCAATTAAATTTACGGGATCCAATATTACCTCAACATTAGGAGAGTTTATATCATCAAGAAATCTTCTCATCATTTCGGGGGAATAAAGAGTATGAGTCGCCACTCCCTCAACTCCAACGATTACACCAAGTTTTTCCGCCGCCCGCACGATTTCTCTCATACTTTTAAGCAAAAGCTGATAGCACCCCTCCGTATAGGTGAAAGGAACGATTTTAAGGTTCGGGTCATATCTGCCAGTTTCCGTACCGACCATATCGGCACCTAAAATACGAGCGTATTTTAAATGTTCTATAAAGGTTTTAACCGCCGTTTGTCTCTTTTCCTCAACAGGGTTTGTCGGGTTTATATAACAGCCTAAAACAGCTACGTGTATATCGTTTTCATCGAGTCCTTTTTTTATATAATGAGCGAATCCCGGATTGTAATTTCCGAGAGTGAAGTCCTCGTCGGCTATGGATTTTTTAAAAGCGAGCTGTACATAGTTTATATTATTTTTTTTTACTTTTTGAAGAAAGTCGGAAAAATTTTGTTTTCCGCCTAAGTCGTGACCTCTCATACCAAACGCCATTTTGTAATGCCTCCTTTGGATAATAGTGTTAAGACGCCGCCGCGGAATAATCAGCGAACGCAAAAAAAGCCGCCGCTAAAGCGACAGCTTTATAATATATGGGAACAATAGGGCTCGAACCTATGACCCTCTGCTTGTAAGGCAGATGCTCTCCCAACTGAGCTATGCTCCCTTAACGCTTACAAAAAATATTATACCTCTAAAAGAAACATATGTCAAGGAGTTTTTTATTAATTTTAGAAAAAAATTGATAAGGATGCGTCAACAGACAAGACGCGCCCTTATCGCTGGATATAATATATTTTTTACAAAATCACTGTAATGAAGTAGTTTTGAAAGAAATATATCGCTATTTATTCAAATCAAAAAAGAGTATCTCATCGGGTTTAACCAAAGAGAGCTGTTCCCTGGCGATTTTCTCAACATACTCATCACTGTTTTGATAGTCTTTCTCGTTTTTAATTTTTTCCGTAAGTTTGTTTTGATCATCTATTTGTGAGAGAATATTCTCATTTTCCTTATTTAGCTGAATTGTATAGGAATACTGCATATATATAATCGAAACGCCGAGAAAAAGAAAGCCGCCCATAATTATCACATATAGAAAATTATGCCGTTTCTTTTTTTGGGGTTTATTGTTTGTGCTGTTATTGGATTTAACTTTATTAAAATTGTCGTCGTTTATCTCACTGCCGGCATTTTTCATAAGTTCACTCCCAAAAGAAATTAAATTTATTTTAACCAACTAAAGAAGAGCAAAGACTGTCTGTGTATACTTACTTTTGTTTGGCGGTGAAGGTAAACTTCCGGCAAACATATAAGCGCCAGTATACGCTGACGGTTATTTATATTTTTCATGATATAAAAACACGAACAGTCTCTGAACGCTGGAAAGCTGTTTATGTAACAGATGGTTATTTACGGGTTTTCTTTTTAAACTTTAATTTATTAAATTTTATTTTATTAAATATTATATTGCCGATTGTCAAATCAAATATTTTTTTAAACAGTTTAAGGACATAGCCTATAGGCGTAAAAAGGATTTTGAAAGTGACAATCAATATTTTTTTTATAAGAGACAAAATTTTATCAGAAATTTTAAGAAAAATTTTACTTACAGCGGAAAAGTAAAGAATCATTCCGATAAAGCTTCCCAATATTAAAAAACCTCTGATTTCGCCGTGATTTTCTTTTAACATAATAAAGAAAAGCAAAAGGGCGGAAATTGTCCAATAAATCAAATCCTCAATTTGAACCATAAATTTAAAATGTTTTATGATTTTTCTGAAAATTACCAGAAAATCGTAGAAGAAACCTATTACAAAGCCAAAAAAAACGGAAAGGAGGAAAAGAAAAAGCTGATTGTTAATTGATAAAATCATAATATTGTTATTTAAAAATTCTTCCGAAGATAGAATGTCTTTCCGCATGGCCTTTTTCCTCATAATTTATGCTGTAAACAGTTCCGTCTATATCAATTTCGCCTTTCTCAAGGCTCAGGGAATTCATATTAAGATATTCTCCCTTTATAACTAATATGCCCATTTCCGTTTCAGCCACTATCATATCCTCATCGAAAGATATAACGTTAAGCACCCCTGTAACGGAAAGTTTTTCCCTGTTTTCCATAACTAAATTATGCCTGAAAGATTTTTCGTCCTGCATAGCTATTCCCCCTTAATTATATTTAAATATTTTAAGAACAAAGCTGTCATAAAATTTTAAGACACGCCGTGGCTCAACGTTTCCTTTATTAAATATATATAGGGGGAAGAAATATTATTCCAAACTTTTGTACAAAGCGGAGGCCTCATCTTTTTTTACCTGTTCTTTTACTGAGAGCACCTCTACTTTTGTTATGTTGTTTCCAAATTTTATTTCTATAATATCTCCCGCTTTTATCTCAAGCCCAGCTTTGGCGGGCTTTCCATTTACGCTTACTCTGCCCGCGTCGCAGGCCTCGTTAGCGACGGTTCTTCTTTTTATTATTCTTGATACTTTTAAATATTTATCAAGCCTCATATTTAACCTCACTGATATTTTTTATAAAATCTCATAAAGACTTATCATAAAACAAAAAATAAGGCAATACCGTCCCACCCAAAAGAAAAAGATACTAAAACCCCTTTTTCGTATACTCAAAAAGTATTTATTAGCGGTATTGCCTTTCGGGGCGTTCAAACAACCCTTTATTATTACGTTTAGCAAACGCCGAGAAAGCGATTTTATCTTCCGTTTACGGCGTCTTTTAACACTTTGCCAGATTTAAATCTCGGCGCTTTTGACGCGGGGATTTCCATAGGCTCTTTAGTTTGAGGGTTTCTTCCTGTGTGAGCGGCTCTCTCAAGAACATCGAATGTTCCGAAGCCTACGAGTCTTACCTCGTTTCCGTTTACAAGCTCGGCGGTAACTACTTCTTCAAACGCTTTTAAGGCTTTTTCCGCGTCTGTCTTTTTAAGACCCGCTTTTTCCGCTATAGCGCTGACTAATTCTGTTTTATTCATTTTTATATCCTCCTAAAAAGTTATAAGTAATACCCAATTTTATATTATGCCACATTTTGTTATACCCGTCAATAGACAAGAGTATGAGCCAAATAAGAGCTTAATAAAAAAATTACCTTATTTTTGAAGGGTATCACCGTCAATATGCTCAAACTTATTTATAAACTTTTCTATCGCATTTGTCAAGGCAAATTCAGAATTTATTTTTAAAAAATTTGAAATTTTTACGGTTTTAATTAAAATGTCACCTATTATACACTGACTATATTCATTATCGCCTAAACTATTTGTATTGATATTATCAAAAATATCTTTAAGCTCATTTAAAATTTGGGATAAAGAGGAATCGTTATTGTCTACCTCAGCCTTTTTTAATACTTTTTGCGCCCGGATTAAAGCTGGCAGGCTTTTAGGTATACTTTTTAAGGTTTCTGTCTGAGTTTTATATCCTTTTTCTTTTTTCTTCAGTTCCTCCCAGTTGTTAAGAACATCATCGGGGCTTTCGGCGGAAGTATCCGAGAAGATATGAGGATGGCGGTATATCATTTTTTTCGCCACACTGTCTATTACGCCGGACAATGAGAATTTCCCATCTTTTTCGGCGAGGACGGAGTGAAAAACAATTTGCAGAAGAACGTCTCCAAGTTCCTCTTGAAGGTTTTCAGCGTCTTTTTTGTTAATTGCTTCCAAAACCTCATAGCATTCCTCTATCAAGTATTGTTTTAATGTCTCATGGGTTTGGATTTTATCCCACGGACAGCCGTTTTCTCCAGTTAGTATTTCCATTATTTTTTTAAAGTCGTCAAAATCGTATGTCTCTTTATTTTTAATAGTTTCTCTTATAGTTTCTTTTTCACTCATTTTCTCGCTACCCCTGAGTCCACAGCGGCCTTTGCCACCGCCTCGGCCACGTTTTTAGCCGTGTTTTTGTTAAATGGTGATGGAATAATTATACCTTTTTCCCTGTCCTCATCGGTTACAAGAGATGCGATAGCGTCAGCGGCCGCTAATTTCATATCTATGTTTATCTCTTTCGCCCGAACATCGAGGGCTCCTCTGAATATTCCCGGAAAAGCGAGCACGTTATTTATTTGATTGGGGTAGTCGGAGCGTCCCGTGGCGACTATTTTGGCTCCCGCTTTTTTCGCCGTCTCAGGCATAATCTCAGGAATGGGATTTGCCATTGCGAAAATAACGGGGTCTTTCGCCATTGATTTTACCATATCCTCTGTAAGAAGGTTAGGAGCCGACACACCGATAAATATATCGGCGTCAACTAAAATTTGTTTTATTGTGCCGTGGATTTTATCAGGGTTTGTGATTTTTGAGAGTTTTGAGAGGGACGCGTCTTTATACTCTATATCAGAGGCGATTACACCGTTTAAATCCGCCAGGCTCACGTTTTTAAAACCGGCGTGGACAAGAAGTTTGGCTATCGCGGTTCCAGCCGCGCCGGCGCCGGACATAGCTATTTTAACGTCCTCCGGCTTTTTGCCCGTTATTTTAAGGGCGTTTCTTATTCCTGAGAGAACAACCACCGCCGTACCATGCTGGTCGTCGTGAAAAACCGGTATATCGCAAGCCTCTTTTAGCTTTTCCTCAATCTCAAAGCAACGAGGAGCGGCGATGTCCTCAAGGTTCACGCCTCCGAAACTTCCCGCCAAAAGGCTTATTGTCTTAACGATTTCATCCGGATTTTTCGAGCGCACGCAAAGGGGAACGGCGTCAACACCTCCGAACTCTTTAAAAAGTACGCATTTTCCCTCCATAACGGGCATCCCCGCTTCGGGTCCTATATCCCCAAGACCCAAAACAGCCGTACCATCTGTAACCACAGCCACGGTATTCCAGCGGCGTGTAAGCTCAAAGGAAAGTTCGGGATTTTCTTTTATCGCGATACAAGGATAAGCCACTCCGGGCGTGTAGGCGATCGCCAAATCCTCGAAAGTGTTAAGTTCCGCCCTGGAGGCTATCTCGAGTTTTCCTTTCCATTGAGCGTGTTTTTCAATAGCGATTGTTTTATAATCCATAATGTTGCTCCCTTCTTTGTTTGTTTATAATAGACTTTCGAAAATCTTTAAAAAGGCGGGTAAATATGTTTTTCGCCGTTGTTTGATTTTTTAGATACTGTTTTGCGGCGATTTAAAAAAATACTTTATCGAATATCTTTTTAGGCTTTTAGTATAAAACACCCTTTAACCGCGGGAACTTAAAACTCATTTGAATATATGAAATTCCCAAATTCTTTATAGCTGAGTCAAGAAAATTTTATTTAGATTACAATCAGGCCTTAAATTTACTTTCATTACTCTAACAAATTTGTTCAATTTACATACCCCAAAATAATTTTAAGCCAATCCATAAAATTTTGAGTAAAATACTTTTTTCTTTAATTTACTATATTCCTGTAGAAGTTATGGCAAAAACTAAACTTTGTTTAACAGCGAAATCAATATTTATAAGCCGATTTTAAAGTTTACGGACAAGCCTAATAATTTTAAATGAAAAAAAATTATTTCATATTTACAGAGCTATTCCATAATGTAATTTAAAATCATAGCGATTTGTGAAAAAATACAAGAACTCTTAATTTATCGTTATCAGAATAGATTTTATCGTTTATTCTTTTATCAAACTAGCTAAATAACCATGGAGCGCTGTTTGACAGGGTTTTTTCAGATGGTACTTTACCTGACAAAGAAATCTCTTATGAATCAGTATCACTCAGGTTATTAAGCAAGTCTATTGTTTCGCTATATATAAGTGTTATAAAAGCATAAGTCTAAGGGAAACGCTTTTGTTTCCCTATGACCTATACGATGTTTAAGACTTTTGCCGTGGTCCAGCCTTATTTTTATCAGCCGTTTAATGACACCAGTTTCCATGATGACCGTAGCCCAAGCGAGCTCCGGTTAAATAATGACAGTTGTCGCAGATGCCGTCGTTATTAGCGTCGATATAATTGTTTCCATGTATACAATAATTTGTATTTCTGTATATTCTATTTCTATGGTGTCCTCCGTGGGCCAACACCATAGAGGAAACGGATAAAATGGATATTATCGAGATTAAAACGGCGGCTGTGATTTTTATAAGTCTCATTACAATCAATCCTTTCTGAAAACAAGACAAACAAGTATTTACCGTTAAAAAACACAGATATATAATTTTACGGATAATATTTACAGACACGGCAAAAGCCATAATATAATCTGTGTATTCTTAATTATAACATATATTAAACTATTTTCCACTGAAAATTTTGTAAAAAATTTTTTTTGAGGTTAATTTTCTCTTGTATAATTTGTATAAAAACTATATAATATTTATATAGACGTTTTTTAAACCTAAAATATGTATAAAAAGTTATAATAAAGATAAAATTAAGCTTAAAGTTTTTAATATATATCCGCTGATTAAAAATCACCGGATATATATTAAGGCCTGGCGCGGAGACGGCGATATTTAATCACTGTCTGTATAATTTTGTTTTTATTAATTTTTATTAGTTTTAAGAAGCGACTTTATTAAGGTGTTATAGGGAGCGCCGATTTAAAAAGAGATAATTTTACCAAGGTTTTTTTATTATTTTTTCAGCGAGAGGCGTTTACAATAAAATATATTTTAAGGAGGTTTACCATGGATTACAAAGAAATATATGAGCAATGGGTAAATGATGAGTATTTTGACGAGAAGACAAGAGCGGAGCTTAAATCTATCGAGGGAGACGACAAGGAAATTCAGGAGAGATTTTATAAAAGCCTTGAGTTTGGAACAGGCGGACTTCGAGGAATTATCGGCGCTGGCACAAACAGGATGAATATTTATACCATAAGCAAGGCTACTCAGGGATTCGCCAATTACATAAAGAAACAGGGCGACGAAGCTGTTAAGATGGGCGTCGCTATCGCTTATGACTCAAGGAGAATGTCTCCGGAGTTCGCTGAGACTGCCGCTTTGGTTTTAAATGGGAACGGAATTAAAACTTATTTATTCGAGTCTTTAAGGCCAACTCCCGTTTTGTCATTT
>CAJTVH010000008.1 GCA_910579745.1 uncultured Clostridia bacterium
TAAGGTTATCACCTGCCACTTGGGAAACGGCTCAAGTATAGCGGCTATTAAAAATGGGGAGGTTATTGACACGACAATGGGTCTTACACCTCTTGAGGGTCTTGTTATGGGTACAAGATGCGGCGATATTGACCCGGCTATAGTTCTCTATCTTATGAACAAGGAAAATCTCTCAGCTCAGGAAGTTGACACTGTTATGAATAAAAAATCAGGTGTTCTTGGTATTTCCGGAGTTTCAAGCGATTTTAGGGATATTGAGGCGGCAATGAACGACGGCAACGAAAGAGCCAAGCTCGCTCTTGATATGTTCCACTATAAGGTGGCTAAATATATAGGAGAGTATTATGTTGCGTTAGGCGGAGCGGACGCTATCGTATTTACGGCGGGACTTGGCGAGAACAGCAAGACAAGCAGACTCGCTATTTGCGAATATCTTAAATGTTTAGGAGTAGATATAGATAATGAGAAAAACGGTATAAGAGGGCAAGAAATCGATATAGCGTCTGAGAACTCAAAAATCCGTGTTCTTGTGATTCCTACTAACGAGGAATTAATGATAGCTCAGGATACGAAAGAACTTCTTGACAAATAATATACATTAATGATATAATAGCCAATGGACTTGTTCTTCGGATGGAACGGGAGTGTGTTTATGATTATCGACGCCAGTAATTTTATTGATGGTGAGACAAAAGAGGTTTCCTTTTCCGAAAATATTTTGATACCGGGAAATTATTGTGTAGACAATAACGCTGATGTTAAAGTTACGGGAGAAATTTCAAATGAAAAGGGAAAATTTCATTTTATTGGGAAGGTTTTCGCAAATCTTTGTTTAAACTGTGATTTATGTCTCAAGCCTTTTGATATTGAGCTTAAATTTACTGTTGATGAGTTTTTTTCCGATGACTTCAGTGAGGATGACAGTGAAAATGATTTTTTTCATTTTTCTGATAAGAAAATTAATCTCGCTGAGGCGGTTATAAGCGGTATTTTACTGAATATTCCTATGAAAGCTGTTTGTTCCGATAACTGTAAAGGGTTATGCGACATTTGCGGATACAATCTCAACGATGGTGACTGTGGATGCGATAAAACTTATGTTAATCCGAAGTTTGAAAAATTGAAAGCTCTTTTTGAGGAAAGTGAAGAGGAGGTGTAATATATGTCTATTTGTCCTAAGGGTAAGATGTCTAAGTCTAAAAGAGATAAAAGAAGAGCTCAGAGTTGGAAAATTGCAACTCCTACTTTGGTTGCCTGCAGTAAATGCGGGGAATTAATGAGACCTCACAGAGCGTGCAGAGCTTGCGGTTCTTACAATAAAAGAACAGTTTTGAATGTAGATTGACGTCTATAATATAAGGCGACTTGTGTATTTTCATGAGTTGCCTTTTGTTTTAGGGTAATATTGCGCAATTAAATAAAACAGATTTGATATTATATTTTTTAGTGTGAGGAAAATGTTAGCGAGTCAAACATTTTTATTTACAGCGAGATCCTCGGAGATTGTATTCGTGTTGTACACATAGTCGAAGTCTAATTAAAAGAACTTTGACAAGGCGGCGGAAGATATAGACAAAGCTGTTAAATATAACCGGGAGGTGCCGCTGTAGGGTGTTTTAACTGACTGAGTAAATAACCTCGCTTTTTAAGCGGGTGGACGCTATTCTTATGTTTAGTGGAAAGATAAAACCGATCTGAATATAAAGGCGTTTTAAAACGCTGTAGGTTATGAGCATTTTTATGAAATAAAATATGAATGTCTTTTGATATTTCCTATACTAATTTTTGTATTTTTTATAGATAAAATACTTGAAAAGAAAATACAGATGTTATTTATCAAAATTCGCTCGCTTTTGAGAAAAGTAAGGCGAGAATTTTTATTTTTCAAGTTAATTTACAGTATTTGACGCTAGTCTCATTAAAAAAAAGGATATAATAATATCCGTGTAACATTAGGAGACAAAAAATTATTTTGCTTAAAAGTTTATGAATCCCGAATGCTTCTTTTTACACTTTATGTGTTTGTTTCAAAAACACATTTCGATGAAAGAACACTGTAAAGAATACGGGCGGCGGGACGTAGCGCCTTAAGCCGACTTTTATGAAACGAAAGCGCTGACTTTTTGTCGCCGCGTCGTCCATAAAATATTTTTTTGTTTTTATATCTCTTTATCCGCTTTTTAACAAGAGATTAGTATA
Organism: uncultured Clostridia bacterium; assembly: GCA_910579745.1. Taxonomy (GTDB): domain Bacteria; phylum Bacillota; class Clostridia; order Lachnospirales; family CAG-274; genus MGBC114079. The sequence goes on from CAJTVH010000008.1 coordinate 2,200, forward strand.
AAATACTCGCGTTGCGGCAATCATCAAAACCGGCAGGGGAAAAGTGTTTAAATTTTTTTTGCATGTTTTTTTAAAAGCCGTTAATGTTTTGTTGTTTCGTAATTGTGTGAATACGCTTAAAATAGTATTAAACGCTGTTTAACATTAGAAAAGCGTTTCCTTAAAAAATTATTTTAAAAACAGTTTAACACGCGGAGGACTTTTTTATGAGTGATATTATTATTGCTGTAGATGCTATGGGCGGCGATAATGCTCCTTTTGAAATCGTTAAGGGTTGTGTTTTCGCGGTAGGGGAACATAAAAATATTAAAATTATTCTAATCGGGCGTGAGAAAGAGGTTCAAGATGAACTGGATAAATATAGCCAGGATAAATCAAGAATAGAGATTGTAAACGCTGACGAGGTTATCGCTACCGAGGAAAGTCCAACCGCCGCCATTAAAAACAAGAAAAATTCCTCAATGGTTATCGGACTTAATCTGGTTAAGGAGGGAAAGGCGGCGGCTTTTATTTCAGCTGGCAATACAGGAGCGCTTCTTACAGGAGCGGTTACTATTATTAAAAGAATAAAAGGCGTTGAAAGACCGGCTTTAGGCACTCTTATGCCTATGGAAAACGGAAAAAGCTCTTTACTTATTGACGCCGGCGCTAATGTTGACGCTAAACCGTCTTTTCTTGTTCAATTCGCGAAAATGGGTTCCGTTTATATGGAAAATGTTATGGGGGTTAAAAATCCTAAGGTGGGGCTTATTAATATAGGCGCTGAAAAGGAAAAAGGCAATACTCTCACGAAAGAAACTTATGAGCTTCTTGAGGAAGCCGACATTAATTTTGTTGGCAACATAGAGGCCAGGGATTTGTTTTTAGGCAAAGTTGATGTTATGGTTTGCGACGCTTTTGTGGGTAATGTTGTTCTTAAATTTGCCGAGGGTTTTGTTGGCAGTATTTTAAGAATTGTAAAAAGAGAACTTTTATCAAGTTTTTTGTCAAAAGTCGGCGCGCTTTTATCGTCAGGTTCATTTAAAAGACTCAAAAAGTATTTTGATTACTCAAAAGTCGGCGGCGCTCCATTTATCGGGCTTAGCGGGCTTGTTGTCAAAGCCCATGGAAATTCAGAGGAAAAAGATATTGTCGGCGCTATTAATCAATGTATTAAATTTATAGAAAGTGATATTACTAATAAAATACAAGAAAAAATATAATTTAGCTATTGTAAATTGTTTAAATATTTAGTATATTATAAATATATGGCAAGAATTTAACATTAAGGAAATAACGGTTAATTAATTTTTTTGGGTTTTAGCTTAGTGTGGGCTTACTGTCTTAGAATTTATTAAGATATATATAACGCCGCTATATTATATAGTATTATCAAGAGAAAATTGAGATAATATTAGAGAAGCGCTGATTTAATTACATTAAAAATATTTTAAAAAATTAAAGAATGTTTTAGGTTAATTTTTTTTGAGAATATTTTAGCACTTTTGTTAAAATATTTTAAAAAATTATTTTTAATTTGGGAAAGAGGTGTTTCTTTATATTCGCTTTTGTTTTCTTTTCCTTATTTTGTATATCTTGAAAAGGGTTTAATACAGTTTACCTATATTTTATTAATTAACTTAATAGTAAATGGCCTTTAATTGACGGATAAAAAAGTTTAATACAGTTTTTTTAGGCGAATTTTTATTAATCTTTAAACGGACGTTTAATATGATATTTCTTTAAAGTCGGTATAATGTTTTTAGAGGCGTATTAAAAATTTAGGATATACGCTTTAGTTTTTCGGCTGTTTTCTTGCGTTTAATTTATATATTTTTTTAAGGAGTGTAAAAAATGGAATTTGAAAAAGTTAAAGAGATTATTGCTGAACAAATGAGTATTTCCGAAGATGAAATTACTATGGAAACATCTTTTACCGATGATTTAGGCGCGGATTCTTTGGATATTTTTCAGATTATTTCAGAGTTAGAGGAAAACTTCGACATTGAGTTTGAAAACGATGACGCTGAAAATGTTAAAACCGTAGGCGACGCGGTTGAGTACATCAAAAAAGCTCAAAGCAAATAATTTTTTTGGAAACGCCCAATAATAGTATTGTCTGTTATGGCGGGGTTTTTATTAACCTTAAATTAAAATTGACACTACCATAAAATTACTTTTGGTGTTTCCTTAACTTTATGTGTAGTATCACAAGGGGGCGTTAAAAATATTAATGCCCCTTTGTGATGTTATAAAAACGGAAAGGATTGAGTTTTTATGGAATTAGATATAGGTTATAAATTTAAAGATGACACGCTTCTGCGAATAGCGGTTACTCACAGTTCTTTCGCCCATGAATCAAAAGAAAACCTTGACAACAACGAGAGATTTGAGTTTTTAGGCGACGCTGTTTTGGAATTTGCCATAAGCGGTTTTATTTTTAACGAGTTTCCTGAACTTCCGGAGGGAGAACTTACAAAGCTACGCGCGAGCATTGTTTGCGAGGGAAATTTGTCAAAAAGAGCGAGGGAGCTTAATTTGGGCGATTTTATTAGACTTGGAAAAGGTGAGGAGCATACGGGAGGCAGGGACAGAGACTCTATACTCGCTGACGCCATGGAGGCGATTTTCGGTGCGGTGTATTTAGACGGTGGTATTGAGAAAGCCTCAAAATTTATTATTGAACTTATGAAACCATCTATTTTTGAGCTTAGAAAAAATTTTAAGTTTAACGACTGTAAGACTTATTTGCAGGAAATTATTCAAAGCAAAAGTCAAGACGCTCTTGAATATACTATTATTAAGGAGAATGGCCCTGCCCATGACAAGGTTTTTGTGGTAGAGGTATCTCATCAAGGAAAAATTCTTGGTAAAGGATCGGGAAAAAATAAAAAAGAGGCGGAGCAAAACGCCGCATTTGACGCTATTAAAAAAATTGAGGGATAGGGAAAATTTGATTATAGTTTTGCGATATTTTATTTAAAGCGTATATAAAAATTGAAATATATAAAAAGTATAATAAGACCTATTCAATAACTTATAGCAAACCAATAAAAGAATAAACAAAGAGATTTTAATAAACTTTGTATGTGATGGAATTTTTTTATTAGAGCGTATCTGAAAACAAAAATATGCGCGAAAAATTATAAAAAGTAAACCGAAATAGAAAGGCTTTTCTGTTTAATTGAATCGTTTTTGTTTATTTTTTAATAATTTTTTGGATATTTCGAGTATATAACTGACAGCTTATGATAGTTTTCAGATACGCCCTAGTCTCGCTAAAAACTTTGTGAATTGCTATAAGTGATAACGATTGACAAGAGATTTTTTGATATTTTAGATTTATAAAAAGAAGAAACGTTTTTTACCGTTAAAGATTTATGAGTTTTTAACAATAGGTATAAAGTTTTAAGATATGCCCTATGGCAATTTCAGAATAAACAGAGGCGAGAAAAAATATTTTATGAGCGTGAGGAATTAAACGGATGTGTTCTTGCTTTGTGAAAGTCGGTTTACGCCATCGTATATTTCGAGGCGTTTAATTTATCGAAAGGTGTTTTAAATTTTAAGCGCTTAAGAATTTCTCTATATATTCTAATTAATTTAACGGATGAATATATAGGGAAATTTTTGTTCGCGCCGTTACATTTTTACAGGGGTAAGTTTGCCTTTATCTAAAATCTTCCGCTGAATATGACGATATATATAGTACAATAAAAATATCCGAGCCGTGTTTATTATCAAAATATCAGCTCGGCCGGATGTTATAATTCGGGAGGTGTGTTTTTATGATATTTAAAAAGAAAACGGAAGATTTCGCTAGACTTGTTCAAATTAAAAATTTACCTATTCTTATTCTTGACGAAACGTTTAACTATGCTTTTAAAAACAATAAAACTAATAAAATGGCCGCGATTGAGGAGGAACTCAGAGCGCTTCTTAAAGAACAGGGCGGGCTTAATTCCGAATATGATAAACTTATTAAGACAAAAAAAATAAGGCTTTCCAAAATACTGAATCTTTCCGGTGAGATTGACGAGAGCGATTCAAATGAGACTATAAAAAAAATGGGCACTAATCAAGAGCTTGTCGAACATATAAACGGAAAGCTTGATGAAATACAGAAAAGACGAGAAATACTTCCTGAACTTATTGAAAAGAAAAACTATGAGCTTTTCAGTGAAGCCGTTAAAATGTCTTATAATAATATCGCCGAATTGCATTTAAAGGTTAAGACTCTTGAGCCAGAAGTTCAAAAGCTTAAAGAGAAACTTAAAGAAAAAATGTCGGAAAAAGATAAAGCCGATAGTGAATACAAAGAAAGATCTTTGTTTTTAAGGACTTTTATCGGTCTTGAGGGAATAGAAATTCTTAACGAAAGGTATGGAAAAGCTATAAAATAATGATTATTGGTATTGGTGTGGATATTATAGAAATTGAGAGAGTAAAAAAAGCCTGTCAAAAATATAGTTTTATTAGAAAGATTTATACAGAAAGGGAAATTGAGCTTTTTGGGGAGAAGTATAGTTCTTTGGCGGGTAACTTTGCCGTAAAGGAGGCTGTTTCAAAAGCTTTTGGCACAGGCGTTAGAAATTTTAAAATGACAGATATTGAGGTTTTAAGGAATGAATTTGGCATGCCTTTTGTTATATTACGCAATGGGGCGAAAAAAATATCTGAGGAAATGAGCGTAAGTAAAATATTTGTCAGTATATCACATAACATTGAATTTGCCGTGGGATACGCCGTGGCTGAGGGGCAGGGTTTTTTAACGAATACATCAGAGGCTATTTTTAAGGACAAAGGGAGTGATATTTTATGAAAGCCGTTTTAGCGGAAGAAATGAAAAGTATTGAGGGAGAGGCTATTCACGATTTTAAGATTCCCTCTCTTTCTCTTATGGAAACAGCCGCTTTTAAAGTTTCTTTAAAATGCTTTGACCTTATACAAGACAGAAAATACACAAAGATACTTGTTTTCGCGGGAAAAGGAAATAACGGCGGAGACGGGCTCGCTTTTTGCCGGCAGATTTTTCAAAAAAATTTTGCCGGCAGAAAAGTTGATATTGAGGTTATTTTTACAGGTGATAAAAACAAGGCTTCAGAGGAATGCAAAGCGCAGCTTAACATTTTGTTAAAAATGGCTGAAAGAGGTTTTGATTTTAAAATATATTTTATTTATGACGAACCGTTTTTTGATTTCGAGAAAAAATTATCGGAAGCGGACATTATTATTGACGCTATTATTGGTACGGGGCTTAAACAAAATTTAAGAGAGGATATTTTAAAAATTGTTTCGGCTATAAACAGAAGAAAGGCTATTGTTATATCGGTGGATTGCCCTACGGGAATTAATTCTGATAACGGCGAGGTTTTAAAAGACGCTGTTAAGGCTGATTATACAGTGACTTTTCATTTGCCGAAAATAGGTCTTTTGGTAGGATCGGGAGCTGTTTATTCTGGAGAAGTGATTGTGGAGGATATAAATATACCTTACGGTCTTGAGGCAAGTGTTAAAACGAATGTTATTACAAAAAACGATGTGAGAAAACTTATTCCTAAAAGACCTATAAATGGGAATAAGGGAACTTTCGGCAAGGTATTTATTTTCGCCGGATGCGAGAATATGCCCGGTGCCTGTGTTATAGCGTCTAAAGCGGCTTACAGGACGGGAGCGGGTCTTGTTTACTCATGTTCCGTGAAAAGCGTGTGCAGAGTTGTAAGAAATCATCTTCCTGAGGCTGTCACAAAAGTTCTCTCGGATAGAGACGGTTTTCTTTTCGGGGAGAGTTCTATGGAAGAGGATTTAAAAAACGCCGACGCTGTTGTTGTCGGACCGGGTCTTGGCACGGCGGATGGAGTATTTGACTTTGTAAAAAATATTTTGAGACGGGCGGCGGTTCCTGTTATTATTGACGCCGACGGGCTTAACGCTGTTTCAAAAGATTTAAATATTTTAAAAGACGTGAAATATAAGTGTATTATTACTCCTCATTTAGGGGAAATGTCGAGACTGACAGGAAAAAGCGTGTCTGAGATAAAAAATAATATTGTTGAGTGTGCGAGGGGGTTTTCAAAGAAGCACGGTGTCATTGTGGTTCTCAAAGATTTTAGAACGGTTATAGCGAATCCCGACGGAGAGGTTTATATAAATTTATCAGGATCTTCGGCTATGGCTAAAGGAGGTTCAGGGGATTGTCTTACGGGCGTTATCGCGGGTTTAACTGCTCAAGGTGTGGATTGTTTTCACGCTTGCGTGGCTGGTACGTATATTTTTGGACTAGCGGGGGAGAAATTTGCTGAAAAATACGGCGAGTATGGGCTTCTTCCGAGTGAATGCGCCGATTTTGTCCCAATTATATTAAAAGAATTGCAATAAATTATAATTTGTGATAAAATATTATAAGGGAATGTGTAATAATTTATATATTCTTAGATTAAAACTAACTAAGAGTATAAAGCTTTCGGAGATTGTGGTTGGTGTGAATGGAGACAATTAGCCTCCATAATTATTACTATAATATTTTTGAAAATTTTAAATTACTGTTTCCTGAAATATTTTTGGAGCTGATTTGAATGAAATGCCCTTTTTGCGGTAACGACGATACTAAGGTTGTTGATACGAGAAATATGAGTGAGAATAATTCTATAAGAAGGAGACGTGTATGTGAGAAGTGTCAAAAACGGTTTACCACTTATGAGAGAATGGAGATAGTTCCGCTTATTGTTAAGAAATCAAACAACATCAGGGAAAGTTTTGACAGGAATAAGCTTCTTAAAGGCATTATGCTTTCTTGCAACAAACGTCTTGTTTCTATGGAAGAAATGGAGTCTATTGTGGATTATGTGGAGAATTACGCTTTTTCAAAGGGAAAAAACGAAATTGAGAGTAAAGAGATAGGCAATATTGTTATGGAGAAACTAAAAAATATTGATGAGGTAGCGTATGTTAGATTCGCTTCAGTTTATCGAAAATTTAAAGATATTGACTCGTTTATGTCAGAGCTTACGGCTATGGTTAAAGAAAGAGAAGAGTAATTTTTATTTATAGCGAACCGATAAAAAATGAGAAAGCGAATTTTAATAAGCTTGATATATCGAGAAATTATTTTATTTATCCACGCTAAGGATTTCGCGGACCGCTATAGTAAACCTATTAGCGTTTACATAATTTTAAACACAGCGAATATTATAAGTTATTTTATCGTTAAGATGCCGTGTTTTTGTAATTGTCAAAAAAATAACATAAAACGGCGGGAAGGGTAAAATTTGTTAAGATACTTTCTTATGTAAGGGTGGGGTGCGATGAAATATATAAGAGAGAGCAAGTCTATTTGTAAAAAATGTTACAGATGTCTTAAAAACTGTATGGTTAAGTCGATTAAGTTCGAGGGGGAGGACGTTTCTGTTATTGACGAGCAATGTATTTTATGCGGGCTTTGTATTACAAGCTGTCCTCAATACGCCAAACACGCCAGGCAAGACCTTATAAAAGTATTAGAATATATTGACAGCCCAAAGTTCAGAACGGTTGTAAGTCTCGCTCCAAGCTATGTGGCGGCTTTCGGAAAGAACAGCAAGAAAATTATTAACGCGCTTAAAATATTAGGTTTCGACGACGTTGAGGAGACGGCGGTCGGCGCCCAGTATGTTACGCAGGAGTACATAAAGCTTATTGAGGAGGGGAAAATGGACAGCGTTATTACGTCAAGCTGTTCCTCCGCGAATCTTCTTGTACGGAAGTATTATCCAGGGCTTACGGATATGCTCGCCCCTGTTTTATCTCCTGTGCTCGCTCACGGGAAAATACTTAAAGAGAAATATGGGCCTGACACAAAGGTTATTTTCGTTGGGCCGTGTCTTTCAAAGATACAGGAAATTGATGAAAACCCGCGGTATGTTGACGGGGCTGTTTCTTTTGACAGTCTTATAGAGTGGCTTAGAAACAGGGAAATAAATATTGAGAGATTTCCTGACGAGGAGTTTTATAATACTCCTTTTTCCGCTATATATCCTATTTTTGACGGAATCAATATTGATATAAAAAGAAAGATGAATATATCGGGGCTTTCCGCCAAGGTCGGCAAATATGACATTCTCGCGGTAAGCGGGATAAAAGAGCTCAGACGCACTTTTGATGAGATTAAAACGGGAAAATTGAAAAATGTTTTTATAGAGGCGAACGTATGCAGGGGAGGCTGCATAAACGGCCCGCTTATGCCGGAATATAAAAATCTTTCCGTTTACGACAGAATAGAAGTTGTTGAGCACGCCCAGAAAGGCAAGATTCAGGTGGACGGAGTATCGTTAAAATTCTCAAGAAGCTTTGAGCCTGAGAAGATAGAAAACAATATGCCTTCTGAAGACGAGATAAAAAGAATTTTAAAAAAGATAGGTAAGGATGAGGAATTTAAACAGCTTAACTGCGGAAGCTGCGGTTATCCGACATGCAGGGAAAAGGCTATCGCCGTTTATCAGAAAAGGGCGGATTTATATATGTGTCTTCCTTACATGAACGATATTAATCAAACTATGGCGAGCACAGTTTTATCTGTTACGCCGAATTATATTATCGCTGTGGACGAGAATTTAAAAATAAGGGAATTTAATGTTTCCGCTCAAAAACTTTTTAATATTTCAAGAAGCGACGCTATTTCAAGGTATTTAGGTGAGTTTATCGATCCTTCTGATTTTGAGCATGTGCTTAAAACGAAAAAGAACATAAATGACAAAAAGGTTAAGTATGAGGAACTTGGAATTGTTACAAAACAATATATTATTTATACCGCCTCAAACAAAATGGCTATAGGCATTTTATATGATATTACCGATGAGGAGAAATATAATGAGATGAATTATTCTCTTAAAATGGAAACGGTTCTTATGGCGCAAAAGGTTATTGATAAACAAATGACTGTCGCGCAGCAGATAGCGAGTCTTTTGGGAGAGACGACGGCGGAAACAAAAGTAACTTTAAACAGGATAAAAAGACTTATGGAAGATGAAGGAACTGATATAAATGAATTGTAAAATTTATGTTGACGCCGCTTATAAAAGTATTAATAAATATACAGAGGAGCTTTGCGGCGACAGGGTTGAGATAGTTAAAAACGATGATTGCTGTATAGTTGTGCTTTCAGATGGTTTGGGAAGCGGTGTAAAAGCTAATATATTATCTACCCTTACGTCAAAAATTATTTCGACCATGATTATCGAGGGATCGAGCATTGAGGATACAGTAGACACTATTGTTCACACTCTTCCTGTATGTAATGTAAGAAAGGTGGCTTATTCTACTTTTTCTATACTTCGCATAGGCTATGATGGAGATGTTTATCTTGTTGAGTTTGATTCTCCCGGATGTGTTTTTGTTAGAAACGGCGAAATTATGAATATTGAGTATTTTACAAGAGAAATAGAGGGGAAAGTAATTAAAGAGGCAAGATTTAAAGTTGATATGGGAGATATGCTTACAATCATGAGCGACGGCGTTGTTTACGCCGGAATTGGAGCTATGCTTAATCTTGGCTGGACATGGCTGAACGCCTCGAAATTCATTTCCGAGCAGACAAAAAAACAAACGCTGACCTCAGCTAAACTCGCCAGCCTTTTAATTGAGAAATGCAAGGCGCTTTATCTTGACAGACCAGGCGACGACACCACGGTAGCTTCTGTTAAAATTATTCCATTTAAAGCCGTTAATATTTTTACGGGGCCTCCTCAAAATCCCGCGAACGACGAGAGAATTATTAAAGATTTTTTGTCGAGTGAAGGTTTTAAGGCTGTGTGCGGAGGATGTTCCGCTAATATTTTTTGCCGTGTCACAGGGAGAGAGATAAAAACGACTATTGAGTATTTAGACCCGGATGTTCCTCCTATAGCTTATATAAAAGGGGTTGACCTTGTTACGGAGGGAGTGCTTACATTAAATAAAACTCTTGATGTTTTAAAGTCTTACTTTAAAGACCCAACTGACAAAAAAAATATCGCTCAGATTGAGCAGAAGCACGGCGCCGCTATGCTCGCCAAAGTATTGGCGGAAGAATGCACCCATATAAATTTATTTGTAGGTAAAAAAATAAATCCGGCTCATCAAAATCCTGATATGCCCACAGATTTAAATATAAGGATGAGAGTTGTTGACGATTTAAAAACCACTCTTATAAAAGCGGGCAAGGTGGTAAATATAAAATATTATTAAAATAGGATTTACTGGCAAATTAATGATAAGTTATACTATAGTGAATTAATAAAAGAATGAACAAAGAGACTTTAATAAATATAATATATAAAGGAATTATTTTATTATTTTGGGACAGAAGTTTTGATAGTTACTATAATATAAATTCCAGCAATAAGATATTTTTAAATTAGCTTTAAGAAAAATTTATAATATAATTTATTAATAAAAGAAAGGAATTTTTGAATATGGAAAATGTTACGGATATTAATCAGATAAAAATGGCTGTGCTAAAAAAAACAGCCGAGTACGCCTATAAAGGTATTTTGCTTGAAAAAGTTGACGAAATACCTTTTGAGCTTATTGACGGGCCTAAGCCCAGGTTTCGCTGCTGTGTATACAGGGAAAGAGAGATTATAAGGCAGAGGGTACGCCTTTCCATGGGAAAGATACCGACGGGGTCTCATTACAGCGTAAGCGACGGCACACAAGTTGTTCATGTTATTTCAGCCGCCTGCGAGGGATGTCCTATAGCCAGGTTTACAGTTACTGACAACTGTCACAACTGTCTTGCCAGAAAGTGCATAAAGGCTTGTAAATTCGGCGCTATATCAAGAACGGAAAGAGGAGCTTATATTGACAAGACAAAGTGCAAAAAATGCGGTCAGTGTGTACTTGCCTGTCCTTACGGCGCTATAGTTGATATTCAAAGACCTTGTATAAAAGCCTGCCCTGTTGACGCTATTACTATAGACGAGAATGATTTGGCAATGATAGATGAAAGCAAATGTATAAACTGCGGGAAATGTGTTGTAGGGTGTCCTTTCGGTGCTGTTTCAGACGTTTCTATGATTTCAAATGTTATCGACACTATAATTAAAGGCGAAAGCGATGTTTACGCTATGGTAGCGCCGGCTATAGAGGGACAGTTCGGCGATGTTCCTGTTCCGGTTTTAAAAGCCGCAATTAAAGACCTTGGTTTTTCAGAGGTTATCGAGGTCGCTTTGGGAGCGGACGCCGTTTCTGTGAGCGAGACCGATGAAGTTGTAAGCAGGGCAAAAGAGGGAAAACAGACGACAACGTCTTGCTGTCCCGCTTTTGTGAATTTTATTGAGAAGCATTTCCCAACTCTTAAAGATAATATCTCAACGACAGTCTCGCCTATGGTCGCCGCGGCAAGGTTTATTAAAGCCGCTAATCCTGAAGCTACTATTGTGTTTATCGGACCGTGTATCGCCAAGAAAAACGAGGCTCTTAAACATTATATCGGAGAGATAAATTATGTGCTTACTTTTGAGGAACTTTACGCTATGTTTGAGGTTAAAGAAATTGATTTCTCAAGTTACGGCGACATAGCCGAGACCGCCACAAGATATGGCAAAGGATTCGCTAAATCGGGAGGCGTTACAAATGCCGTTATGCAAGTAGCTAAGGAAAGAGAATATGACATAGATCTTAAAACAATGAAATGCAGCGGTATTGATGAATGTAAAAAGGCTCTTATGATGCTTAAAAGCGGTAAACTGCCTGTTGATTTTATCGAGGGTATGGCGTGTGAGAACGGCTGTATAAACGGTCCGGCTAAAGTCAATGATTTTATCGCGGGCAGACGTATTTTTGATAAATACGCCGACAACAAAAATGAAGAGGTTATTAAAACTGTTAATGACAATAAATTAAATGAGCTTAATATACATAGACATTAATAAGGCTGAGATTAATAGATTTAAGTAAGGCTGGGGTTTACGCTATAGTTGGCGAACTTGTTTATTTTTAAGTTTTTTAACTATAAATGCTGAAATCTATGCTTTAAGCGACTGAGTAAGTTTCCTGGCTTTTTAAGCCGGTAAACTTACTCTTCTATTAAATTGAAGCGTAAGTTTACACTCTAACTTAATGGAAAGATGTTATAAAAGCCGTAAGTTTAGAGTTTTTTATGAGGTAAAAGTACGAATAGTCTTGGACTAACCTCGAGGCAAGCTTATATTTTTACTTATACCGTACATAATTAAATTAAAAGAATTTAAATAGTATTGGAGTATTTGAAAACAAGAATCTAAATTGAGATTGTTATGGGATACGCTATAGTAAAAATATAAAATTTGGAGGTATTTTATGAATATTGATTTAAAGAAAACGATCAGCGGGCTTATTATATTATTTTTAATATTTTGCGCGGCTTTTATAATAAATATGGTTTTGGATAGAACAGCGGATGACAGCGTAATTATTTCCTCGGAGGAAAACACTGAGACTAAAGAGGAGGAGACTGAAGAGGAAACGGAAAGCCAAACTGAGACCAAAAAGCTCAGCGGTTATTTAAAATATGAGAGTGAAAACGGCGATATTTATGAGGGAAATATGAGCAACGGAAATTATGACGGCGACGGGATTTTAACAAGAAAAACCGGAGAGGTCTACGATGGGTTTTGGATTGACGGGGCTTTTGACAACGGCAAGATTACTTTTAAATTAAATAACTTTGGTCATACAAAAACAATCGATATAGTTCATGATGAGAATTGGGACGGAAAAGGCAAACACGCTGTTATTTCCGAAACCGGAGAGATTTATGAAGGGCAGTGGTATGACGGAGAGAAAAACGGCGACGGTGTATTATACTCAAGAGCTAAAAACGGGGCTCCCGCTAAGGTGATGGAGGGAATATGGGAAGACGACGTTCTTATTGACGGAACGGAAACTTACATTTATGACGACGGGCTTCAAACTTATGTTGTAGAGGTAAAAGGTGGTTTTCGAAATGGAAAGGGAATTTTATACGATGAGAAGGGCGCTGTTAAAGAAGAAGAGGAATGGCTTGACGACATACCTATCGAGCAATGACGGTTTTGAATTTAACATTATTAAAAAAAGTAATATATACAGGTTGATTTGATATAGTTATTTCAGAGCGTAGGCAAAGCTGACAATTATATTATTTTAAGTTTAATTGGTCTCATATATAAAAATATAGAGTTTTTATGTATTTTTGAAATCCACAAACAGTTTTTAACAAAGGGGGTTTTTATGTGAAAAGCATAGTTTTAACAGGCGGGGGTACGGCGGGACACGTTACTCCTAATATAGCTCTTTTTAAAAGACTTAAAGAAGAGGGTTTTAAAATAATCTATATAGGGCGCAAGGAAGGTATAGAAAAGGAGCTTATCTCAAAATTTAAAATAGATTATTATGGCATTTCATCAGGAAAGCTCAGAAGATATTTTGATAAAAAAAATTTTTCGGATATGTTTAGAGTTGTCAAAGGGGTTAAAGAGGCTTCTTCCCTTATTTCTAAAATTAAACCGTCTATTGTGTTTTCAAAAGGCGGATTTGTTTCCGTACCTGTTGTTATGGGGGCTAAGTTTCACAAAATTCCGGTTATAATACATGAGTCAGATATAACGCCGGGACTCGCCAACAAAATGGCTATGCCTTTCGCCACTAAAGTATGCGCGACTTTTCCGGAGACCATTGAGAAAGTTTCAGGTAAAAAAGGTATTTTGACGGGATCTCCTATAAGAAATTCTCTGTTTTCAGGGACCGTTAAAGCAGGTCTTGAGTTTTGCGGGTTTAATGGAGATAAGCCTGTTTTGCTTATTATGGGCGGAAGTCTTGGCTCGGTTAAGATAAACGGCGCTTTAAGAAAATCTTTGTCCGCTTTGCTACAAAAGTTTCAGATTGTTCATATTTGCGGAAAGGGAAATCTTGAAAACGATCTTATAAATTTAAAAGGATATCGCCAGTTTGAGTACCTTTCAGAGGAACTTCCAAATATTTTTGCCGCCTGTGACATTATCGCGTCAAGAGCGGGTTCTAATTCTATATGTGAGTTTCTTGCCCTTAAAAAACCGAATCTTCTTATACCCCTTTCCAAAGAACACAGCAGGGGAGACCAGATTTTAAACGCCAGGTCTTTTGAAAAACAGGGTTTCTCAAAGGTGCTGCTTGAAGAAGATTTAAATTCAGAAACTTTACTTGAGAGTATTAATAATTTATACTCAAACAGAGGAAAGTATTATGAGAATATGAAACAGGCTAAGATTTCTAACGGAGTAGACCAAATTATCAAACTTATTCTGGAATACTCAAAATAACAGAAAATATCAAGGCGATACCTTTTAAAAGTTATTAAAGGGAATCGCCTTAATTAAGGCGATTTAGATTATACTTATAAGGATTCTTATAAAATTTCTTTTTTTATAAGACAATATTATTTTTGAATCGCGGAATGTTTCCTTAAATAAACAGACCTGTTCAAAACCATAGCGATACCGCTTTGCGTAGGCTTTGAACAGGTCTGTTTATTTAAAAACGTCACTGACTCCTATAAATTTTATTCCGTCGGCCTCAAACTCTTTATAAGTTTTTAAAATTGCCGTATATGTGGGAAGTCCTCCCTCAGCTCCAACGTGTCCTATGGCTACGGCTATTCCATTTTCTTTCGCTGTTTTCGCCGCTTTCTTTAAATTTTTGATTATCTTTGACACGTCTTGTGTACTGTCCAGAAAAACATCTCTTTTCAGGTAATTTATTTTGAGTTCTTTTGAGATTTTTTCTACCGTGGACTTTGCTCCCGTAAGGCTGTCTATTACTATAAGATTTTGTTTTTTCGCCTCTTTTAAAATTTCTGTCATTATATCGGCGTTTTCCGTTACTTTTGAGCCCATATGATTGTTAAAGCCTACACTGTTCGTTATTTCGGAAAGTCCTTTTTTAAATGTTGCGAGAGCTTTTTCTTTGGTGAAATCATTCATAATTGATATTTCACCAAGCCAGCTTTTTTTACCTTTATGAGGCTCCATCGGCATATGAAGTATTATATCTTTCCCAGCGGCGTTTAACTCATCGCACTCCTCTTTTGTGCGCGGCATACCAGGCATTACAGCTCCTGTGAATTTTATCGGCAAGGAAAGCATTTCTTTTGTTCCCTTAGAGTTGTTTCCGAAATCATCTATTATTATTACAAGGCGGGGGCTCTCATTGTTTTTCATTACGGGAACAGTTTCTTTTTCCGAACGGGAAAGCATTCCTATAAAAATAAAAAAGCAGCTTATGGCGAATATTATGTAAGTGAAAAATTTTTTTTTGTTTATAAGTATTATCATAAAAATTACTCCTTTTACAGCGATTTAAAAAATTTTTAGCCTGAAAATGATAAAATAATACTTTGGCGCGTAAGGGTTTATTAAAGCTTGCCTGCTTATTTTTTTATTACAGTGATTTTAATTTGACAAAGAATATTTTATGAGCGCGTAAAACTTAGATTTTAGCGAAAGGTGTTTTAGTATCAAACACTGAAATCGTAAAGAAAGTCACGGGGCAATCTGAAAAATTTTGAATGAAATAAGTTTTTTGTATTCATGTATCTGTAGTTATTATGGACTTATTTGATAATCTCTGTAAAGCCGTTTGATTTATGATTTTATTATATAATACTTGTCGATGCTTGTTTTTTATTACATAATTTTATTTTTAAATTTTAATTATCTTATTTTTAATGGCTCTAAGCGCGTAATATATATAGGTAAAAAATTAAGTAAGGAGCTTGAAAATTATTTTTACGGATATTTTATAAATTGGTATGGGGCTGTTTACGTTTTTTTTATTTTTTGGAGAGTATCTGAAAACAAAAATACGCGCGAAAAATTATAAAAAATAAAACAAAACAGAAAGGCTTTTCTGTTTAATTGAACCGTTTTCGTTTATTTTTTAATAATTTTTTGGATATTTTGCGTATATAACTAGATAGCTTAGATAGTTTTCAGATACGCCATAGTTAATTAACGTAAAGCAATGAGTTAGAAAAGGCGAGAGGGAATTATTGCTTGCGAAATTTTGGCAGCCTCTAAAAAGTTTTCAACCATCTTAATAAATAACTAACTAACAGACAGGTTGTTTTTTTTTATTATATAGAATATTTATACAAAATTTATGGAAAACATAAACTATGATTTGACAACAGACAAATAAAAGTTTAATATATAAGAGAGGTTTTCTTTAGAAAAATATTAATTTGCTTTAAAAAATAATTTTTATTTTTAAATTAATTAATATTTTTGTAAAGATTATTAATTTTATATTTTATGAAGGAGGATTTTTATTATGAAGTCAATAACTGTTTCTTTGGATTCTATTGAAAAGGTAAAAGAGTTTGTCAACATGATAAATACTTTTGACGGGGACTTTGATTTGGTTTCCGAAAGATACGTAATCGACGCTAAGTCAATTATGGGTATTTTCAGTCTTGATATAAGCAAAACTCTTCGCCTTGATATTCACGACAATGTTCCGGAACCGGAAAAAGTCGCTGAAACTCTTAGCAAGTTTAAAGCTGACTAAGTTTAAAGAATAAATTATCTTAATTTATTTTTTATAAGCGGGTTTATTAAAATGTAAATAAAAAGGGAGTTTATCCAAATAATTGATAAACTCCCTTTTTATTTACTATCTGATTAATATTCTGTGTTTGCTGTTAAAATTTAATAAATGTCGGTTAGAAGATATTTTGGTTTTAATATAGCACATAGGCTGGAACATATGCCAATTTTTTAAAATTGATACCTATTCTCTTCCTAAAATCAGGGAAATTATTGTGCCTATTACAAGTACGGCTACGCCGATAAATATTGTTATAATGGAGATGGAACTTGTTTCATAACTTGAGTAAGTAAGCTTATCGGAAAATATTGAGTATATTGAGCCGAAAATTAATCCTAAAATTGAGAAGTATGTTATTGAGTAAGCTTTGTTAAATAAAAACTCAATTAATTTTGAGATTAACACGACACCTATTATAATTCCGACAAATATTACGGCCAATATTATAAACTCATCGGATGTGAAGAGTGTTTTCATAGCGTCTGTAAAGCCGATTTCTGAAATAGACTTTATACTTTTCGCCGCGGTTGATGAAATCGCGTCTACGGAGGTTAACACAAGCTGATACATTCCAAGAAGTACAAGCACGAAAGAGCCGCTTATTCCGGGAACTACCATCGCCGCGCTCGCTATTATTCCCGAAAGTAAAATCTTAACTACGGTTATCATATCAAGCGTACCTCTTATATCGTCTATTGTCTTTGAATCGCTTCCGCTTAAAAAGGAAAACCCTACTACGACTAAAAACGCCAGTATTGTGGCAATATAAGATTTGTAACCAACTTTTTTCTCCGTCGCCTTTTTATATATTAAAGGAATACTACCGACAACGAGCCCAACAAAAAACATACTTGTGGGAAAAGAATAGCGCTCAAGGCAATATTTTAAAAGTTTGCTAAACAGTATTATTCCCGCTCCAGCCCCGATAAATAACGGGATTAAAAAAGCAGCGCATTTTTTGAAGTTTTTAAAAATATTGTTTATCGCCGAAATCATTTCGTCAAATATTCCTAAAACCACGGCTATCGTTCCTCCGCTTACTCCGGGGATTATATTAGCTATCCCGACAAAAATACCTTTGATAAATAAATTAATGAATCTAAACATTTTTTCCTCCTTATATTTTACAGATGTTTTACGAAAAACGCTTAATAAGTTAAAACTGAAAAGCGTATCGGGTTTAACTTATCAAATGATTTTCTGCTTTGTTACAAAAACAATAACATAGTAAATCATAAAAACATTTTTCCTTTACGTATTTTATTCCTATAATATACATTATTATTGTCATTATAAATATTATAACTGAAAATTTTAAAATGTCACTACTTATATTGATAAATTTTGTGTTTTTGTTGTTTTGTGGGTATTTACAAAATCGGTGAAAACCGCTTTTATCGATTTTTAACTAATATTTCGCTAAATATTGTTGAGTATGGAGAGGGTTTTTGGTATTTTTTTGTTTATAATAACAAAATTTTATTTTTTTAATATTATTATTGACAAATGAGAAAAAACCATTTATAATAAATACATAATTTAGTAACATTTGTGTAATATTTAGATATGAATTGACTTATAGTGAAACAATAAAAAAATTAACAGATAATCTTTGATAAAATTTAATATGTTAAAGGGATTTTTATTGCTTCACACTAAAAACTTTGCGAATTGTTGTAAATATTTTATATTTTATTTGTGGTATTACTTACATAGGAGGAATTTAAAAAATGAAGTTTTCTAAAAACATTAAAAGAGTCGCGGCTCTCGGTATCGCTTTCGCCGCTTTAAATACATCTTTTGTTTTCGCGGGCGCTATTGTCAAGGTTACGGGAACGGACGTTAATATTCGTTCAGCCGCTAATACTTCTTCTGATGTTATCTCAACTGTTGACACAGGGCTTACTCTTTCCGTCGCCTCAGTAAAAGACGGTTGGTTTAAACTCGCTAATGACGATGGTTCGGAGGCTTATGTTACAACTGAGTTTGTAAAACTTACTCAGGTGGATGGGCAGGTTAATTCTGACGGTGTTAATATAAGAAAAGCTCCAGCTACAAACGCCGAAGTTGTTTCTCAGGTGAGTGAGGGCGAGAATCTCGCTGTTACTGCTGATGTTGGCGAGTGGTATGAGGTTAAACTTAATAACTCTTTCGCTTATGTTCATAAAGATTATATTTCAGGCGATATGCTTAAATATCTTCCTGTTAAAAATGTTTCTGTTACAATTACTCCTGTCGCTCCGGAGGCTAACTCATCAAAGGGTGAGGAAGTTGTCGCTTACGCTAAAAAGTTCCTTGGTCTTAACTATGTGTACGGCGGTACTAATCTTAATACAGGCGTTGACTGTTCAGGATTTATGTATTGTGTATATAAAAATTTCGGAGTTACTTTAAGCAGAGTTTCAAGAGACCAGATTAACAACGGTACAAGAGTTGATAAATCTAATCTTCAGGCGGGAGACCTTGTATTCTTTAATACAGGGGGAAACTCAAGAATTTCTCATGTAGGTATGTATATTGGCAACGGTCAGTATATCCACGCTACTAACAACAATAAAAATTGTGTTCAAATTTCAAGCCTTGGCTCAAGTTATTCCGCTAAAACTTATGTGGGAGCTTGCCGTGTGCTTAACTAATTTATAATAATAAGTTATTTTTCAGACGTTATTGATGTTTCTAGTTATGAGTATTTTTGTGAAGTTAAAATATTATGAATATATTATTAAGGGGATTTAAAAAAATCCCCTTTTTTTATTGATAAAGATATGCTGAAAGTGTGTTGTAAAGCAAAGCTGGTAATATTTTTGTGTTTGTTTTTTTAAAATTTTTTGGTTGACTTTATATTTTAATTATGATATAATGTTTTCCAAATTAAAAATTTAATAATATTATTACTGTGATGACGGAAGTAAGCAATTCGGTTTTGTCAGAGAGAAAACGCCGTCGGCTGGAAGTGTTTTTCAAATAATGTTTTGCCGAAGTTCCCGTCGGAGTTTGTTCCTTGAATACTTTTTAGTATTTCGTACTAATTTCATTTAAAAGAACTGATATAATGTATTTTGATAGTTCTGGTAACGAAAAAATTATTTTACTTGAAATTATCCATTATTTAAAGAGAGATTAGTATTATATGATAGAAAATACATGTATAAATTTTGGGAAATTCACTGTTTACATTTGTTTTAATGGTTGAATTTATCTGATATATAATTTTCTGACATGATATGGTTAGTAGGGGAACACGGTTTTGACACGTTAAGTCTTTTGAGAGTTTAGCTTTTTGCTGAAAATTTGGGTGGTACCGCGGATATTTCTTCGTCCCTTTTGGGACGAAGTTTTTTTATTGTGTGTAAGGCTTAAAAAATCAGTGTAAGGAAGAGGGAGAAGATTAAAATATAAACCGCTTACTTGATTATAATGATGAGTAAATTATTATAGCGATTTATACCCGAATTACTGTAATGCCAAAAATATTATAGAAGAATATATTCAAAGTTGAGAGGAGTTTTTTAGATGAGAGATAAGCTTAAAAAAATTAAAGAGCTTGCTGTTGAAAATTTAAAAGGAGTAAACGATTTAAAGGCGCTTGATGATTTGAGGGTTAAATTTTTAGGCAAAAAAGGAGAGCTTACACAAATTTTAAAAGGTATGGGGGCTCTTTCAAAAGAGGAAAGACCGGCTGTAGGGCAGCTCGCTAACGAAGTGAGAGAAGAGATAGAGGTTAAACTTGATGAGGCGAAAAAAGGATTGCTTTCAAAGGCAATGGAAATTAAACTTAAAGCCGAGACAATAGATGTAACTATGCCTGGAAAGGCGAGGCCTCTCGGACACAGGCACCCTATGAATCAAGTTATTGACAATATTAAAAATATTTTTATCGGTATGGGATATGAAATAGCGGAGGGTCCCGAAATTGAGCTGGCTTATTATAACTTTGAGGCCCTGAACATACCTAAAGACCACCCTGCCAGAGATGAGCAGGATACTTTTTACATTAACGGAAAAGGAGATTTCCTTTTAAGGACCCAAACATCGCCTATTCAGGTGCGGGTTATGGAAAATAAAAAACCTCCTATAAGAATTATCGCTCCGGGAAGAGTATACCGTTCAGACGAGGTGGACGCCACGCATTCGCCTATTTTTCACCAGCTTGAGGGGCTTGTTATTGACAAAGGAATAACTATGGGGGACTTAAAAGGGGCTTTGGCGGTATTCGCTAAAGAATTGTTTGGGGAAGATACCCAGGTAAGATTCAGGCCGCATCATTTTCCTTTTACGGAGCCGAGCGCTGAAATGGACGCTTCTTGTTTTGCCTGCGGCGGAAAAGGCTGCCGAGTGTGCAAAGACAGCGGGTTTATTGAGGTTTTGGGGTGCGGAATGGTTCATCCTAAAGTACTTGAAATGGCGGGGATAGACCCGAATGTATACAGTGGATTCGCTTTTGGAATGGGACTTGAGCGTGTAGCCATGCAGAAATACGCTATTTCAGATTTACGTTTGCTTTTTGAGAATGATGTTAAATTTTTAAAACAATTCTGATAATTTTTAGAAAAATATCGGCAAATTAAAAAATAAAAATGACGCGGTAATAGAAATTTTAAGTTTGAAAAATTACTTTTATTATCCTTTGCCCGATGTTTTCTTAGAGATAACGTAGAGAATATCTGAAAAATTAAATATGTACAAAAATCATAAGAATGTAAAATAAATTTGGAACTTGTTTGTTTTATTTCTCATAATTTTTTGGCTACTTTCGATTTATAAATGGACGTAAGCTTTTTAAATAATTGGAGTTTTCATACTTAATCTCATTTAAAAAAGCGGATATAATATATACGGCGTCATAGTGAATTACTTGCTTTTTTTATAGTTTTACTCATAATTTAAACAGAGGTTAGTATCATACACATTTTTATCGTTTTTTATCAAAATTAATTATAGAGATTAGCGAAGTTTTGGGAACAAAACAATAAAATAATTTCACCAGGTTTTATTAAAGCTCATGTGTTTATTCTTTTATTGTTTTTATATAAATGATTTGGGAGGATTTTTATTATGAATTTACCTATTAGCTGGCTTAAAGAATATGTTGATATAGATTGTAAAACAGAGGATTTCATTGAGGATATTACTCTCACTGGTTCTAAAGTTGAGGCTGTTACAAATATGGGAAATTTTATAGAAAAGGTTGTGGTTGGCAAAGTTTTATCTATAGAGAAACACCCAGACGCGGACAAACTGGTTGTTTGTATGGTAGAGGTAGGACAAATCGAGCCAATACAAATTGTTACTGGAGCGAAAAACCTTTTTGTGGGGGCTTTTGTTCCAGTAGCTCTTGACGGCGCGAGACTTTCTGGAGGAGTTAAAATAAAAAAGGGAAAGTTAAGAGGAATAGAGTCAAATGGAATGATGTGCTCTATCGGGGAGCTTGGATTTACAAAAAACGATTATCCCGAAGCTCCTGAGGATGGTATTTATATTTTTGAGAAAGAATACGCTCCCGGTTCGGATGTTAAGTCTATTTTAGAAATCGACGATGACGTTGTGGAATTTGAAATTACATCAAACAGACCCGATTGTTTTAGTATAGTCGGACTTGCCAGAGAAGCCGCCGCGACTTACAGGCTTCCTTTTAAATATCCATATATTTCGGTTAAAGAGGAAGCGGGGGGAAATGCCGCTGACATGATTGAGGTCGAGATAAAAAATCCAAGTCTTTGTCCGAGATATATAGCGAGAGTTGTTAAAAACGTAAAAATCGAGCCGTCTCCCCAATGGCTTCGTCATAGACTTACAGCTTCAGGGTTAAGACCAATAAACAATATCGTTGACATAACAAATTATGTTATGCTTGAGCTTGGGCAACCTATGCACGCTTTTGATATTGACAATATTGACAAAAGAAAAATTATTGTGAGAAACGCTGATGACGGCGAGAAAATTACTACTCTTGACGGAATTGAGAGAAAACTTGATTCCTCTATGCTTGTTATTTCCGACTGTAACAAAGCCGTTGCTGTAGCCGGCGTAATGGGCGGGGAAAATTCAATGATAACTTCAGAGGCATCAGCTATATTATTTGAGTCGGCCAACTTTAATGGACCTAATGTCAGAATTACCGCTAAAAAGTTAGGAATGAGAACAGACGCGTCAGCGAAATATGAAAAGGGTTTAGACCCTAATTTATCTATCGAGGCTGTGAACAGAGCTGTTCAGCTTGTGGAGATGTTAGGCTGTGGAGAGGTTGTCGGCGGTATAGTTGACTGTTATCCTAATAAGAGGGAGAAATGGACGGTTGATTATTCTACTGAGAGAATAAATAAGCTTCTCGGAACCGATATTTCAAAAGAAGAAATGATTAATATTTTTAAGCTTATAGAAGTTGATGCCGACGGTGAAAAGGCGGTTATCCCTACTTTTAGGCCTGATCTTGAGACGGAAGCGGATTTAGCAGAGGAAATAGCCAGATTTTACGGATATGACAAAATAGAGACAACTTTAGCGGCGGGTACTCCTACTGTTGGGAAGAAAACTAAAAGCCAAATTATTGAAGATACAATAAGAGACGCTATGATCGCTATGGGGATTTCGGAAGCTATGAATTTTTCCTTTGAGAGCGAGAAAGTTTTTGACAAGCTTTGTATCCCGAAAGGTGATGAAATCAGAAAAACTGTCACTATAACAAATCCTTTGGGAGAGGATTTTAAAGTTATGAGAACAACTACTTTAAATGGGATTTTAAGCTCTCTCTCCACAAATTATAACAGGAGAAATCCTGAGGCGTATCTCTTTGAGATAGGTAAAATTTATATTCCTAAAAACCTTCCTTTAACGGAGCTTCCTGAGGAAAAAAACGTTCTTACGGTGGGTATGTACGGAAAGGTGGATTTTTACGATATAAAAGGTATTATTGAGGAACTTTTTGAGGTTCTCGGAATAAGGGATATGGTTGAGTACTCTCCTGTTTCTGATATTCCTTACACACATCCAGGAAGATGTGCCGAGCTTTCGATAGATGGTGATAAATTGGGATTTTTGGGAGAGGTTCATCCGGCTGTGTGTGATAATTATGAGATAGGCGTAAAAGCTTATGTTGCGGTAATTTACGCGGATCTACTTTATAAAACGGCTGACTTCGGCAGGGTTTACAAATCCTTGCCCAAATTCCCGGCGGTTTCAAGGGATATTTCAATGCTTGTAAGGGATGATGTTATCGTAAAGGATATTGAGAGTATTATAAAGAATAAGGGCGGAAAACTTATTGAGAGTATTCAGTTGTTTGACGTCTATAAAGGAGAGCAGATTCAGGACGGTTTTAAATCTGTGGCTTATAATATTTCTTTTAGGTCATCAGAGAAAACTTTGACGGACGAGGAAATCGCCTCACCAATGAAAAAAATATTAAAAGAGCTTGAGGAAAAGCTTGGCGCTCAGCTTAGAGACAAATAAGTTTTTAATATGTAGCTAAAAGCGCTGACACTAAGTGTTGTTAAATTTATTTATTATTTGAATTGCATAAGGTTTTGAAAGAAGCTATAAAAAAAACTGATAAAAATTTATTTACTAAAATTTTTATCAGTTTTTTTTATAGTGTTTAACATTATAAAAAATTTAAGAAATTACTGACAAATTATAGAGTATCTGAAAACTAAAATACGCACAAAAAATTATAAAACTCATGTTATTATATTCGATCAATTTAAAAATAAACTTTTAAATGTTTATGATTGTCATATCCACGGGAGTTTTGTTTTTTTATTTTTGGAAGGCTGACGGATAAGTTATTGACATTAGCATAAAAGATATTATATAATTAACATAGATATTTATTTGTTATTATTTACAGTCTAAAAGGCGTTTAAAAATATAAAGCCGATTTTAAGTTTTTAACTATAATATCGAAAATCGGTAATCTCATATTAAAAAAAGCGTTTAATTACGTTTTTGTATTTCACGAATATAGTTTCTGTATAATTTACCCACATATATAAGGAACCGCTGATTTAAGGTTTTTAGAACCTTATTGTTTAAGGAGGATTCATTTTAATGAATTACAATGAAAAGACTATTTTAGAGATAAGAGAGATAGCTAAAGAAAAAGGCATAAAAAGTGTCACAAAATATAAAAAAGATGAGTTGATTGAGAAGATAGAGGAGCTTGAGAAAAACTCAATTAATGTGGAAAGCGAAAGAGACGAAGAGATTTCGAGGAAAGCTAAAACGGAGACAAAAGATAATAATGATAAAAGCGAGTCTTCTGACGACGATACGGTGGCCTTAAACAAAAGTTATTTAGAAGAGCTTGACAGTGGTATAATAACAGAGGGTATACTTGAGGTGCTTCCTGACGGATATGGATTTTTACGCCGACAGAATTATTTGCCGGGAGCGGACGATATTTATATTTCACCGTCTCAAATAAAACGTTTTAATTTAAAGACGGGCGACTGTGTAAAGGGTAACATAAGAATTCCAAAGGAAAACGAGAAATTCAGGGCTTTGCTTTATGTTCAAACCGTAAATGGCGACAGGCCTTTTAATTTGTCTAAACGACCCAATTTTGAGGATTTAACGCCTATATATCCAGACGAGAAGCTGCAGCTTGAAACATTTAAAAACAATATACCAACAAGGATTATAGATATAATAGCCCCTATTGGAAAAGGGCAGAGAGGAATGATTGTCGCTCCTCCGAAAACAGGAAAAACCGTTCTTCTTAAAAATATAGCGAACGCCGTGACCAAAAATCATCCTGATACACATTTAATCGTACTTCTTATTGATGAGCGTCCTGAAGAAGTTACTGATATGCAGAGGTCTATAGATGGAAAAAATGTCGAT
The DNA here is from genome assembly GCA_910579745.1 of uncultured Clostridia bacterium. Taxonomy (GTDB): domain Bacteria; phylum Bacillota; class Clostridia; order Lachnospirales; family CAG-274; genus MGBC114079. The sequence goes on from CAJTVH010000008.1 coordinate 27,577, forward strand.
GTTGTTTACTCGACTTTTGACGAGGAGCCTGAGCATCACAAAAGAGTCGCCGAAATGGTTCTTGAGAGGGCTAAAAGGCTTGTTGAGCAAGGGAAAGACCTCGTCATTTTACTTGACAGTATTACAAGACTCGCGAGGGCGTATAATCTTATAATTCCACCCAGCGGCAGAACTTTATCAGGAGGACTTGACCCTGCCTCTTTGTATATGCCTAAAAAATTTTTCGGAGCCGCGAGAAATATTGAGGAAGGAGGAAGCCTTACTATTTTGGCGACAGCTTTAATTGAGACTGGCAGTAAAATGGATGACGTTATTTTTGAGGAATTTAAAGGAACGGGGAATATGGAACTTGTCCTTGACAGAAAGCTCGCTGAAAAACGAATTTTTCCGGCTATTGATATTTCAAAATCAGGTACAAGGCGAGAGGATTTATTATTTTCCGAACGAGAACTTGAAACGGTGTACTCACTTAGGAAAAGTTTTGGAAACGCTTCGGTCGTGGAAGTTAATGAGCAGTTTTCGGAGATGCTAAAAAAAACAAACTCAAATAAAGAATTTATAGAGAATATTAAATTATATTAGGGGGTGTGAGATTGAGGTTATTTTCTTTTATTTCAGCGCTTTCTCTGAGTATCGCGATGATTTTATCAAATGTGTCGGCGGGACAAGTATCTGTTTTTTTAAACGGCAAAGAGCTCGTTTCAGACCAAGAACCTGTTATAATAGAGGGGTCGGCGTATATTCCTATGAGAAGCATATTTGAGGCTTTTGGCTTTGAGGTGGACTGGAACTCTGATAAAAAAAGAATTAAGGCTAAAAAAGTTGATGATAATTATATAATTATCTTTCAGACTGGAAGTAAAATAGCCAATGTGTGTGGAAAAAATAAAAATTTAGAAAAAGCTCCCGTTATATTTAATAATAGAGTTTTGCTTCCCCTCAGGGCTGTGGGGGAGGAACTTGGGGCTGAAGTCGTCTGGAGTTCCTCTGATAAAAAAGTTTTTATAACTAAGTCAAATTCATCTGTTGTCACTCAAGTTTCCAGAAATTTTATTTATCAGAATTACGCTGATAAAGATTTTTGGAGCGATAATACATGGGAGGAAAAAAAGGAGGATTATTTTAATACGGAAGATTATCTAAGAGAAATTTTCGGTGGTGACATTGAGGATTTTGAAGATTCGGATGATGATACAGACAGAGATTATGACAGAAGAAATAATAAATATAATATAGGAGATTCTGTCTCTGATTCTACCCCGTCAGTTTTGACGGTTGAAAAGCAAGTTCTTGAACTGGTGAACGAGGAAAGGGAAAAACAAAATATTGCTCCTTTAAAATGGAACGACGACCTTGCTAATCTGGCAAGAGCGCACAGTGAGGATATGGTGGAAAGAAATTTTTTTGGACATATAAATCCTGACGGGCAAGATGCTTTTGAAAGGATGAAAATTTATGGAATAGATTATTCTTACGCCGCTGAGAATATCGCTTCTGGACAAATGACAGCTAAGGCGGCGGTAAATAGCTGGATGACTTCAGAGGGTCATAGAGATAATATTTTAAATCCTAATTTAACTGAGCTTGGCGTTGGAACGGCGAGAGGAGGGGAACACGGTTTTTATTGGACTCAATGTTTTAGAGGAAAGTAGTTGATTTAAGCGAGAATGAGAAAGAGGCTTAGTGAAAAACAAGCCTCTTTTAATTATATCACATAGAATTTACATTTAAAATAAAGAAAATTTTAGAAAATATTTTATGCGTATGAAGTGTTAATAATCTCATTTAAAAAAGTTGACATAATATATATGGCTGCATGGTAAACAAAAAAATCCCCTCTCTTAAAATTTTCCAGATTGCCCCGTGAGCTTCTTTACGCTTCCAGTGTTTGTCTCGCAAACATCTTTCGCTAAAGCCTCAGCGCGTCGTGTCTATAAAATATTTTTTCGCTTTTATATCGTTTTGTCCATTATATAATATTAACCAGACTTTTTTAACTTGCCTGTTCATTCTTTTGTTAATTCTCTGTAATAAACAAAATTTTTTATCAAAAATAATTTATGACAATGTTTTAATCATTTTGAGTTCTCCGTCGCTTTCCTATCTCTTTTCCCGTTTATTATCATATTTTTCAACTCATATAATTTGTTAAGCGCCGCTATAGGAGACAAAGCGTTAACATCCATATTGTCAATTTCATCATAAATTAATTTCATAACTATAAACAAGCTTTCATCAATATCATTTTCAGTGACAAAACTTACGCCGCTTGACGGTCTCGCGGTATATTTTATATTCTCTCCAGACGAGGCTTTTGGTCTTACGCTGTTTGAGCCCTCGTCAACAAGAAGCTTTAAAATTTCCTTTGACCTATCAATCACACTGTCTGGAATCCCCGCTAATTTAGCCACATGAATGCCATAACTTTTATCAGCGCCGCCTCGGATAATTTTTCTTAGAAAAATAACATTCTCACCGCTTTCCTGTACGGAAACGCGGTAATTTCTAACGCCTTCTATTTTACCCTCAAGGTCTGTAAGCTCATGATAATGGGTAGCGAAAAGAGTGCGCGCTCCTATTTTAAGAGCTATATGCTCAAGTACCGCCCAAGCGATGCTAAGACCGTCATATGTACTCGTTCCTCTGCCAATCTCGTCGAGAATAAGAAGGCTCTTTTCCGTAGCGTTGTTTAATATATTGGCTACCTCGCTCATCTCAACCATAAAAGTACTCTGCCCCGTGGCAAGGTCGTCGGAAGCGCCTACCCTTGTAAAAATCCTGTCGCATATTCCGAAAACAGCTTTTTCGGCAGGAACAAAGCTTCCCGTCTGCGCCATAACAGAGAGTAAAGCGGCTTGACGCATATAAGTGGATTTTCCAGCCATATTAGGTCCCGTAATAATAGATAATCTTTTATCATCTGTGTTGAGCGTAACATCGTTCGGTATAAAAGTTTCCGTTCCGGTAAGCTCGACAACAGGGTGCCTCCCCCCTATAACTTCCGTTTCCCTGTCATTCGCTATTTCCGGTCTTATATATCCGTTAGCGTAGGCGGCTTCTCCCAAAGATTGAAAAACGTCAACCTCAGCAATATAATTAGCGGTTTTCTGAATCCTCTCAATTTGCGCGGCGACTTTTTCGCGAACTTCGCAGAATAATGAATACTCAAGCTCAACCACTTTTTCCTCCGCGCCTAAAACCATTTCCTCAATTTCTTTAAGTTCCGGCGTAATATACCTCTCGCAGTTAGCGAGAGTCTGTTTTCTTATATATCTGTCGGGAACAAGAGAAATATTTGAGTTTGTAACCTCTATATAATAACCAAATACCTTGTTATATTTTATTTTGAGATTTTTAATGCCCGTTTTTTCTTTTTCCTCTCTCTCAAGATTTAAAATCCAGTCTGAGCCTTTTTCCTTCGCCTCTCTAAGCTTGTCCACTTCCTCGTTATACCCGCTCTTAATAAGATTTCCGTCACGTAAAGTAAAAGGAGCCTCCTCTTTCACGGAAGCGAGAAGTAATTCATAAATATCTTTAAGCTCGTCAAAATCATCGTAAATTTCTTTTACACCATCAGAAACAAAATTCTTAAGATTATCGTGAAGAGCCGGCAAATACTCCAAAGAATTACGCAAAGAAAGAAGGTCTTTGGCGTTCGCCGTTTTATATATAACCTTACCCATAATTCTTTCTATGTCATAAATCGTGTTAAGCAGCTCTTTTATTTCCTCTCTCTCAATAATATTATCCTTAAAAACCCCCACGCTGTCAAGACGTGTATCAATTCTCGCCTTGTCGAGAAGAGGCTGTTCAAGCCATTTTCTTAAAAGTCTCGCCCCCATGGATGTTTTTGTCTTGTCAAGAACCCACAAAAGAGAGCCCTTTTTCCCGCCGTCCCTGGCGTTCGACGTAAGCTCAAGATTTCTTCTTGATGATAAATCCAGCACCATATAGTTTTCCGATGAATATTTTTTAATTGACGATATATTTCCGAGATTGTTTTTTTGAGTATCCGTGAGATAGTCGAATAACGCCCCAGCGGCGCATACGCAGTCCTGATTTTTATCATCTATTCCAAAACCTAAAAGATTAAAAGTCTTAAAATGATTGCAGAGTTTTATGGAAGCGTCTTGATATTTAAAAGCCCAATCGTAATAGACGTTAAGCTTAATATCAAAAATACCGCTTATATTTTCGCTTATGTGAAGTTTGTCATTACATATTATTTCTGACGGGTTATACTTAGCGATTTCATCAATAACTTTATTCTCATTCTCTATTGAAAATTCCGTTGTAAGAAACTCTCCCGTCGAAATATCACATACGGAAAATCCAAAACCTTTCCCCTCGTAGATACACGCTATATAGTTATTTTTCCCCTCTTCCAAAATGTTTGAGTCGAGCACCGTACCCGGCGTAATAACTCTTATAACCTCTCTTTTAACAAGAGTTTTAGATTTTTTAGGGTCTTCGGTCTGCTCGCACACAGCGACCCTATAACCTTTCTCAATAAGCTTTGATATATAGCTGTCGGCTGAATGAAAAGGTATTCCACACATAGGGGCCTTTTCCTCAGCCCCGCAGCTTTTTCCTGTAAGGGCGATTTCAAGCTCTTTTGACGCGGTAACGGCATCGCCGAAAAAAAGCTCATAAAAATCGCCGAGCCTAAAAAACAAAAGACAGTGTTCATATTCTTTCTTTATCTTTAAATACTGCTCCATCATGGGAGTGTAATTAGCCATTTTCAACCCTCCTTAATGACAGCCCCCGCATGAGGAACAGCTTCCCGTACATCCTTCGCTCTCCTCTTCGTCTTTTAAAACGGTTTCTTTGAGAATGTTCAAAACGGAATTAACAAGAGTGTTAAATTTGTCCTCAGCGTCCATAAGTTCTTTAACAACAGCGTTTTCTTTCGCTTTCTCCCCAAGAACGTTAAGTTTTTGAATCTCAGATTTAAGTTCTTCCTCCGATATACTTCCGTCTCCCGCTTTAGAACGCAGAATGTTTCTATACATCATATATTCCGTCAAAACCTTTTTAGCGTCATCGTCGCCTCCATATATAAACTTAGCGTCATAAAGCCTCTTTCCCTCTTTAGTCTCAAGAATCATTTCACCAAGCTCTCTCGCTTTTTCATATACCGTCATAATTTAAACAATCCCTTCCTTAAATAGTATAAACTCACACACTCTTTCCAATTAAATAAAACGTTTTACAATCTATAATCTCAACCTCCGCTATATTCCCTATTACACCCTTATCCGCCTCAAAATGAACAAGGCTGTTGTCCTCAAGCCTGCCCGTTATAAACCTCTCGTCGCTCCCGCTTACATCTTCCGCCAAAACCTTATAGACTTTTCCTATATGACTTTTGTTCTTTTCATATACAACCGGATTAAGAGCGTTAATAACCCTGTTAAACTGTTTTTTGACATCATCCTCCGGAATTTGATTTTCCATAGCTGCAGCGGGTGTTCCAGTTCTTTTTGAGTAAATAAAAGTAAACGCCCCGTTAAACTTAACTTTCTCAATGACGTCGATAGTCTCATCAACGTCATTGGCTGTCTCTCCCGGAAATCCCACTATTATATCGGTAGTAATGGCTATGTTGGGAATTTTCTCTTTTATTTTTGAGACAAGCTCAAGATATTTCTCTTTTGTATACTTTCTGTTCATCTTTTCAAGGATACGGTCGCTGCCCGACTGAAACGGGAGATGTATATGCCCGCAAACCCTATCGCACTCCGCCATGACTGAGATAAGTTCGTCCGATAAATCTTTAGGGTGGCTTGTCATAAATCTTATTCTCTCGATTCCGTCAATATTATTCACCATTCTTAAAAGTTTGGCGAAATTAATGTTCTCGTCAAGATTTTTACCGTAAGAATTGACATTCTGCCCCAGAAGCGTAACCTCTCTAACACCGTCTTTCACTAAAGCCCTAATCTCGTTTAAAATATCAAAAGAGCTCCGGCTCCGTTCTCTTCCTCTCACATAAGGAACAATACAGTAAGAACAGAAATTATCACACCCAAACATAATATTAACGCTTGATTTAAATTTATACTTTCTTATACTCGGCAAATCCTCCACTATCTCGCCATGTTCTTTCCAAATATCAAATACGGGCCCGTCCGTCTCAATATTTGTAAAAATAAGCTCAGGAAGCTTATACAAATTAAAAGTACCGAAAACAATATCAACATGCCTGTATTTCTTTCTGATTGTCTCCACAACGTCATTCTCCTGCATCATACATCCGCAAAGAGCGATTTTCATAAATGGATTGGAAGCTTTGGCGTGTTTAAGATAGCCTAAGTTGCCGTAAACCTTATTTTCAGCGTTCTCCCGTACACAGCAAGTGTTATAAATTATAAAATCAGCGTTTTTCTCACAATCAGCGTCAACAAATCCCATTTGCTTAAGCATACCGTCAATTTTTTCCGAATCATGGGCATTCATCTGACATCCGAAAGTTGATATAAACATAGTTTTTTTCCTGTTGTTCTCTTTCTCAAACTCATCATTTAAATCTTTTATTTTATTTATAAAAACCTTTTGCCGTTCAAGCTCTTCTCTTGAAACGTTAGGAGCTTTTCCATCTGAATTATAACCGTTCAAAATTATACCCCCCAAAAAAATCATTTGATTTTTATTATAACACAAAAAATATTCAATTTCCACAACAAAAAAGCTATAAACTTGAAAAATATAATCCTTTTATCTATGTTTTATATAGTCAATAAGCTAAAAACAAACAAATTAATATTGTTTTAAGTCTAATTATATCGAACCAATAAAATAATGATCAAAAAGACTCTAACAAACCTGATATATCAAGTACTTACTTCATTGATTGGAGCTAAAAATTTTACAAATCGCCGCGGAAGCGTATAATTTTTACCTATAACTTCCTTTTGGCGTCTCCCCGCCCACAAAAAAGGGTTCCGCCATACTAAATAATTAGTACAGCGGAACCCTTTTTCAGTACAATTAACTTGAGGATAAACAATAAATTGATTTACTATATACCCACTATTCGCTTAAATCAAAACTGTCAATAATATTTCTTCTTTCATCCTCGCTAAAATTATAGAACGTAAAAGAATATTGATAATCACCTATTGACGTAAAATAAATATTGGCTGTTCTTTCCTTTGTCTCATCACTCTCATTAAATTTATCAAATTTATATCCCTTCGGTGAGACATATTCCCCATGGCTTCCCTCATCCATATCAGTGCTTGTTAAAGCGGAAACGCCTTCCTCAAAATTCATCTTTCTAACAGTAATACCAAAAGCCTTAGTATATATGTCGCCGTAAGTCGCCCAAATCGTAGAAGAAGAGTTATTTTCCCCAAACTCTATCTTTGAGCCCTTAATCGCCGATATTTCCAAATCCGGCATAACTTTCGGAAGAACTACTTTCATTCCGAGATACTTCTCGGCTTCCTCAATAGAGTTAAAAGATTTTTCCTCTATGTCTGATGCTTTTCCTATTCCGATTTCAGAAGAACTTTCGCCCGTAAGCGCTTTTGGTATACTTTTCTCTATTTCATCTAAAGCATTCTCATCAAAGTCTGAGTCAGATGAAAGGGTATAAAATTTATCCCCATCCGAAAAAACATATTGCTTAAAGAGAGATGAACCGCTTACCCCAACACCGACTACAGCGACAATAGCCGCCGCTATAGCAACCATTCTTTTAAAATTAACTTTTCTTTTCATTTTAATACCGCCTTTCTCAATTTCGCGTTTAACGCTTTTCACGAACTCTTCCACATTATCCGGCTCAATAGAATCGTTATCAATATCTGAAATCTCATTTAACAGTATATCAATCTCTTCCATATTTCCGTCGTCTATAGCGTTATCAAGTTTTATACGTAAATCAACGAGGTTATTTTTATTTTCTGTCATGACAAATACCTCCTTTTTTTGTAAATTTAATCGATTAACATTTACATCTATATATGGATTATTTTTCTCAATGTAACAAAAATTCTTAAAACTTTTTTTCAGCTAGTTCTTTAATCAGACCTTTTATTTCTTTTCTTAATCTTACATATCTCATTCGAACCGCCGAATACTCAATACCAAGTTCTCTCGCTATTTCTTCCATAGGTTTCATTTTTATGTAATAAAGGTTATACAAATTTCTTTTATCACCGCTAAGCATATCCAAAATATCCGAAACATAATCAAACTCGTTAATCTCTCTGTCAATCATATCTGAAATTTCCCATGTGCCGCCGCTTATGTTTCCGACGTCATCACTGTTAATTTCCTTTGTTAGTTTATTATAAATCTCTCTTTTATGGCGTCTTGTCAAATTTTTAGCGGTTTGAAAAATAAACCCGCCTATATTGGGATGTTTAAAAACATATTCTATTTTTTCATACACAACTAAAAAAACGTTCTGCGTTATATCTCTGGCGGAAGATTCATCTTTAATGTTAAAATAGACATATTTCAATATTTTTTCATAATACCGCTCGCACAGCTCATTAAAAAATCTCTCATAGCCGTCCAATAAAATCACCTCCATATAATAAACTAATCTCTCATAAAAAAAATAAATATAAAGATTAGTATAAGTTCTCAAAATCACCCCCTTAATCATATATGTCATATTTTTATCAAACGTAACAAAATCACCGAATAATAAAAACAAAATCATCACATTTTTATTATCCGGCGTTTTTTAATTTTAAGAACCTGTCTAAAAATAAAATAGACTCAAAAAATCAGCGAAAATAATAGGGTTTTATAAATCACAATAATATTATTTCCGCTGATTTTTGGGATATTTTAATAGTTTTTAAACAAGCTCTAAGCTACTCTTTATATACTCTCTAAAAATTTATCACACGCCTCGGCGGCTTCTCTTCCCTCATGAATCGCCCAAACAACGAGACTCTGCCCTCTTCTCATATCGCCCGCGGCGAAAACGCCTCTAACGTTCGTCTCAAACCTTCCGTATTCAGCCTTAACGTTGCTCCTTTGATCGGTTTCAAGAGAAAGCTGTTTAATAAGGGTATCCTCTGGTCCAGTAAATCCCATAGCCAAAAGTAAAAGCTGACAGGGCCTTACCTTCTCCGTTCCCGGAATGTGTTTACACACAAGCTTTCCATTTTCCTTTACCCACTCGACCTGTATGGTGTGAACCTCTTTAATATTACCGCTGTCATCAGAAATAACCCTCGTAACGGTGTTGAGATATTCTCTTGGGTCTTTCCCAAAAACCTTAAAGCTTTCCTCCTGCCCGTAATCCGTCTTTTTAATTTTGGGCCATTGCGGCCATGGGTTATTGGAAAGTCTTGCCTTGGGTGCTTCCGGCATAATCTCAATTTGAGTGACACTTTTACAGTTATGCCTTATCGCCGTTCCAACACAGTCCGTCCCTGTGTCTCCCCCGCCGATGATAATAACGTCCTTGCCCTCGGCACTTATATACTTTCTGTCTTTAAGTTCCGAGTCCAAAAGACTTTTTGTATTAGCTTTAAGAAAATCAACGGCGAAGTAAATCCCTTTGGCATCTTTTCTTCCCTCTGCCTGTAAATCCCTCGCTTTGGTCGCCCCGCAGCATAATACCACAGCGTCGAATTCATTTATAAGCTTTGACACGGAATAATTTTTTCCTATCTCAGTGTTAAACTCAAATTTTATACCCTCTTTTTTTAGTATGTCGATACGTCTTTGCACGATTTCTTTATCAAGCTTCATATTTGGAATACCATACATAAGAAGTCCGCCCGCTCTGTCGGCTCTCTCAAAAACAGTAACGGTGTGCCCCTTTTGATTAAGAATATCGGCGCAGGCGAGCCCAGACGGACCTGATCCTACAACGGCAACCCTTTTTTGAGTGGACTTTTTAGGTATACGGGGAACAACTTTCCCTTCCTCAAACATTTTGTCAATTATATGAACCTCAATATTTTTAACCGTAACCGGCGGCTCGTTCATACCAAGAGTGCAGGAACCCTCGCACAAGGCGGGGCAAACTCGGCCTGTAAACTCAGGGAAATTACTTGTTTTTGAAAGACGGCGATACGCCTCGTCATACTTTCCCCTGTAAACAAGGTCGTTCCACTCAGGTATATAATTTCCCAAAGGACACCCCCCCTCTACGGGCTTTCCCGTATGACAGAAAGGAATGCCGCAGTTCATACATCTGGCTCCCTGCTCTCTTAAAGCCTCGGCGTCGAAATGAGTATGAAACTCCTCCCAGTCCTTAATTCTTTCCTCCGGTAACCTGTCCTTAGGAAGCTTTCTGTCAAATTCCATAAATCCTGTAGGCTTACCCATTTACAGCACTCCTCTCACATACTTGTTTTTCTCCGATAACCGCCTCAAACGCCTCCATTTTAGCGTCCTCCTCAGACATACCGGCGCCCACGCACTTTTTAATCTCATTAATAACTTTTTTATAGTCAAAAGGAATAATCTTAACAAATTTTTTAATCTCGCTGTCAAAGTTATCAAGAATCTTTTCGGCGCGTGAACTTTTAGTATATTTATAATGATTCTCAATCATCTCTCTAAGCTCCGAAATATCCTCTTTATCCGAAACCTCCTCAATAGACACAAGCTGCTTGTTGCATCTCTTCTCAAAATCCCCGTCGATATTGTAAACAAAAGCGATACCGCCCGACATGCCGGCGCCAAAGTTTGAGCCTGTCCTCCCCAAAACAACAACTCGCCCGCCGGTCATATACTCGCAGCCATGCTGGCCGATTCCTTCGACTACAGCCTTTATACCGCTGTTTCTGACACAAAAACGCTCGCCGGCTATACCGTTAATATACGCTTCTCCTTTAACAGCCCCGTAAAAAGCCACATTTCCGATAATAACATTCTCATCGGCCCTAAACACCGCCTTTCCCGGCGGAACCACAATAATCTTGCCACCAGAGAGGCCCTTTCCAATATAATCGTTTGAGTCTCCCTCAAGACGCATAGTAACGCCCTTTGAGAGAAACGCACCGAAACTCTGTCCGGCGGAGCCTGAGAAATTTAAATTTATCGTGTCCTCCAAAAGCCCCTCCTCACCATACTTTTTGGCGATTTCAGAAGACAGAATAGTTCCGGCAACACGGTTAATATTAGTGATTCCCATACTCGCCGAAACCTTTTTCCCGCATTTAACCGCGGTTTCACAAAGTCTCACAAGAGCGTTCACGTCAAGGGTTTTCTCAAGCTCATGGTCTTGTTTCACGTTAAAATATCTTTCCTTGTCATTTGTACAGATTTTGGTCTGATATAAAATGCTTGTAAGGTCTACGCTTTTGGCTTTCCAATTCTCTACCTTTTTAGGTGAAAGCTTCTCAACGTGCCCAATCATCTCCTCAACAGATTTCACGCCTATTTTAGACATCCACTCTCTAAGGTCCTGAGCGATAAATCTCATAAAGTTTTCCACATATTCCGGCTTTCCTTTAAACTTCTTTCTAAGTTCTGGATTTTGTGTCGCCACGCCCACAGGGCAGGTGTCAAGATTACATACTCTCATCATTACACAACCCATGGTAATAAGGGGCCCCGTGGCAAAGCCAAATTCCTCTGCCCCAAGCAAAGCCGCTATAGCGACGTCCCTGCCCGTAAGTAGCTTTCCGTCCGTTTCAATAACTACTCTGTTGCGCAGATTATTCATAAGCAAAGCCTGATGAGTCTCAGCTACGCCAAGTTCCCAAGGCAGTCCGGCGTGACGCACGCTTGTGCGAGGAGCCGCCCCCGTTCCACCGTCATACCCGCTTATAAGAATAACGTCCGCCCTGCCTTTCGCCACGCCCACGGCTATAGTTCCGACTCCCGCCTCCGATACAAGTTTAACGCTTATTCTCGCGTTTCTGTTAGCGTTTTTAAGGTCGTGTATAAGCTGGGCTAAATCCTCAATAGAATAAATGTCGTGATGAGGCGGCGGGGAAATAAGACTTACGCCTGGGGTTGAGTTTCTCGCTTTTGCTATCCACGGATAAACTTTTTTCCCCGGAAGATGACCGCCTTCCCCTGGTTTAGCACCCTGCGCCATCTTAATCTGAATTTCAACAGCGTTCTGAAGATAATTTATGGTAACGCCAAATCTGCCCGACGCCACCTGTTTAATAGCTGAACACCTAAAGTCTCCGTTTTCGTCAGGTATAAACCTGTCTGGGTTTTCCCCGCCCTCTCCGCTGTTTGATTTTCCGCCAAGCCTGTTCATGGCTATGGCCATACACTGATGAGCCTCAAGACTGATTGATCCGTAACTCATAGCCCCCGTTTTAAATCTTTTAACTATAGAATCAACAGACTCAACCTCATCGATATTAATCGGCTTATCAACGGTTCTTATATCAAGAAGACCCCTTATGTGACAAAGACTTTCCGTTCTCTCGTTCATAAGTTTCGTATACTCTTTAAACAGTTTATAATCTCCTGTTTGACAAGCCTTTTGAAGCATATAAATAGATTCTGGGTTAAATAGATGATATTCCCCTCCTCTTCTCCATTTATAATTTCCACCTGGCTCCAAAGGACTTTCCTTAGTCAGAGGGTCAAAAGCCTTCTGGTGACGCAGTTTTGTTTCCTTAGCGATATGTTTCTCCGAAAGTCCCCCGATTCTTGTAACCGTTCCGCTGAAATATTTATCCACAACCTCCTCTGAAACGCCAAGAGCCTCAAAAATCTGCGCCCCCTGATAACTCTGAATCGTGGAAATACCCATCTTAGACATAATTTTGACAATACCGCTTGTAACGACGCCCAAATAAATTTTCACAGCCTCCTCAGCTGAAACATCAATATACCCTTTATCGGACATATCTCTTAAAGTCTCATAAGCTAGATAAGGATTAACAGCGTTTACGCCATATCCAAGCAGCACGGCGAAGTGATGTACCTCTCTCGGTTCTCCTGTCTCAAGAATAATACTCACGTTCATTCTTAAACCTTTTCTTATAAGATGATGATGAACGCCTGAAGACGCCAAAAGCGCCGGAATAGCGTATTTTTCCGAATTAACGCCTTTATCGGAAAGAATAATTATATTCCGCCCGTTCTCAACGGCAATATCAACCGCCTTAAAAATATCGTCTATAGCTTTAGCCATACCATCTTTTTCCTTGGCGTTGTAGAGCATAGGAATAGTGACGGAGTTAAATCCCCTTTCATCAATACATTTAATTTTCTCAAGCTGTTCGTCCGTAAGTATAGGCGTGGCGCATTTAATTCTTCGGCAGTTATCCTCCGTGGGATTTAAAAGATTTTTCTCCCCCCCAAGATATACGAGGGTGCTTGTAACTATCTTTTCCCTTATAGCGTCAATCGGAGGATTTGTAACCTGAGCGAAAAGTTGTTTGAAATAATTGTATAAAAGCTGAGGCTTTTCGGATAAAACAGCTATAGGTGTATCTGTGCCCATAGCGGAAATCGGGTCTGTCCTTGTCTCAATAATTCCCCTTAAAGTTGTGTCAACATCCTCCCATGTATAACCGAACGCCTTCTGCCTTGTAAGCAAAGTTTCTTTCTCATTAAAATCATTTTCCCTGTTCACAAATATATTCTCAAGTTCAATAAAACGTTTGGCTATAAGCTCTCCATAGGGCTGTTTTAAAGTATCGTCCTTTATTTTCTCGACAAGTTCACGCCAGTTTTGGGATGGCTTTTCAGACTGTTTGATGTCGTCAAGATTAATAAGATTTTTATTAAGCCATTCCCTGTATGGGTGGTCTGACACAATAGCGCTCTTAATTTCATCGTCCTCGATAATGCGCCCCGCCTTAGTGTCTATAAGAAGCATTTTTCCTGGTTCAAGCCTGTCCTTTTTAACAATGTCCTCAGGGGGAATATCCAAAACCCCTACTTCCGATGAGAGAATAACCATATCGTCTTTAGTGACGTAATACCTCGCCGGTCGAAGTCCGTTTCTGTCAAGAGTGGCGCCTACCCTCACTCCGTCTGTAAATCCTATAGCCGCCGGTCCGTCCCACGGTTCTGTCATACAGCTTGAGTATTCATAAAAAGCTCTTTTGTCATCAGACATAGAGAAATCATTCTCCCAAGGCTCAGGAATAGCCATCATAATCGCCTTAGGAAGAGAGTAGCCCGAAAGAGTAAGCATATTTATAAAATTATCAAACATAGCCGAATCGCTTCCGTCCTCGTTAATAACGGGATAAATTTTCTTAATATCCTCACCGAAAGCGTCTGTCTCAAACATTTTCTCTCTTGCTTTAACCCAATTCACATTGCCTCTTATAGTGTTAATTTCACCGTTATGAATAATATATCTGTTAGGGTGCGCCCTTTCCCAGCTTGGGAAAGTATTTGTACTGAAACGTGAATGTACCATAGCTATAGCCGTTTTAACGTCAAGGTCCATGAGGTCCAAATAAAACCTGTTTACCTGTTCGGGAGTAAGCATGCCCTTATACACAATGGTTTTTGAGGACAATGAGGCGAAATAAAAGTAACTGTCCTTATCTTCATCACAAAATCTTATGGCTTTCTCAGCTCTTTTTAAAATAACAAAAAGTTTTCTCTCAAACTCATCACCGGCATTTATATCGTCCGCCTTTTTTATAAAAACCTGAACAATCCTCGGAACAGCTTCTTTAGCGCTTTTTCCTATACAATTAGCGTATGTCGGCACCTCTCTCATTCCGAGATAAATCTGCCCCTCTTCCTCTACGATTTTTTCCAATTTTCTGAGAGATTTATTTCTTGTCTCAAAATCCGGAGACAAAAAAAGCATACCCACTCCGTACTCTCCTTCTTTGGGTAGCTTAATATCTTCGTTCATACACACTTTCTTCATAAAAGCGTGAGGTATCTGAATTAAAATCCCGGCTCCATCACCGGTATCAGGTTCGCTTCCAACGCCGCCTCTGTGGGCGAGATTTTTTAAAATCCGAATCGCGCTGTCAATAATGTCGTGAGACTTCTTTCCTTTAATGTTCGCGATAAGGCCGATACCGCACGCGTCATGTTCAAATTTAGGGTCATACAAGCCCTGTCTAGGTGGTAAACCTTTGAAATCCACAATATCAATCCTTCCATAATTATAAATTATTTTTTTAATTAAATCATTATAAAAATTTATTTATAGTCAATGAACTTAAAAAGAAATAAAGTAAGGCTAGAAAAAAATCATCCTCACAAGACATAGTAGGAAGACCATAGACCGGCTCCTATATCAATTAGACACGTAAACAAGTAGCAAAACCAGGCTTCATGTCCTGCTGCCGCACGGCGAAAGTAATTTTCAGCCTCCGAAGTTGTTTATTTTTAAGTTTATCGATTATATATCGGACAGCTCCTTACGGCGCTTAGTCTCCATAACGACCGTGTTTTCTGAAAAGAAATTATATTTTCTAAGCTTCAAGCTGGGAAATATTGACTTGATATCCGATAAATTTATCCCGGGACTATATTTTACTATATAATTAATCAAAATGCAAGTTATTTAATAAAATAATTTATATTTTTTTTGTTAAATAAATATAAATTATTTTATTAAATATAAAAAAAGCTTTTATAATCACATTTTTTGATAATTAATATTGATTATAAAAAACATTCTATAAAAATCTCAACAACTCAAATTATGCAAGGAAATATATTCCCACTTGCAAAATTTAGGCCTATTGTATAGATTTATGTACAAAGGTTAATTTAAGTGTTTTAAATTTGGTTAAAATTTTTTTTTAAAAGTATAATTTTTTTCATATTTTCTGACGATATAATTTATAAGCGACTATATCCTTAACCAAAACATTGATATAAATGGGAGTTTCACATATCCTCCCGCGCTTAATGTTTTAAATCGAGTTTTATAAATAAATATTATCGCTTTATGAATATTTATTTATTTTGTCTGACAATATATTTATAAGGAAAATAAATTGTTGTTATCGTTTTGCTTTTTAATTTCACAGTTGTTTGAGTTGTCTAAAAATTTATTTAAAAAGGCAGGTGTCTATTATGAAAATCTCAAATATTTCCAAGCTGTATCAAACTTATGAGGCTAAACCCGTTGTTTCAGGCAAAAAAATTGTTTCAGGAGAAAAAAAAGATAAATTAAACGTTTCCGATCAGGCGAAGGAATTTCAGACCGCCCTAAAAGCGGCTTTATCCTCTCCTTCTGTCAGAGAGGATAAAATAAACGATATTAAAACACGTATCGACAACGGCTCATATAACGTATCGGCTGAGGATATCGCCAATAAAATGATGACATATATTTAATAAATAAAAAGTAAAAAAACTAAAGACCTTATATTTCTGAATATTGAGGTGATTGCATTTGGCTGGTCTGATAAATGAGTTAATTGTTAATTTAAACGAAATGAACGATTTGTATGAGCAATTAATTGAAAGCGGAAAAGAAAAACGAGAAGTTATCATTAAAAACAATATTGAGGAACTTCAAAAAATTAACGGCAACGAAAATATTTTAGTCGGAAAAACGCTCAAGCTCGATAAAAAAAGAGAAGAGCTTTTTTCCGATATTGCTTTTGTTCTTAATAAGCCTTCGGAAAATATTACTCTTACAAAATTGATTGAGTATATTGATAAACAAGCTGAGGCCGAGGATGTGAGAAAAGCGCGTGACCGCGCCTCTCACCTTTTGGCGAAACTTAAAGAGATAAACGAGAGCAATCGTATTTTAATAGAAGAGGCTCTTAACCAAACGGAATTTTCAATGAATGTTTTAAGAGGTACGTTAAGCGGAAAACCCTACTACTGCGATACCCACGGAAACGAGATTCCGACGGGCGACAGATTCTTTGATATAAAACAATAAAGGGGGAAATTTTATATGGCTTCAATGTCAAGCTACAGCATAGGCGTAAGCGGTATAAGAAACGCTCAGGCCGGTCTTTCCACAACCGGACATAATATGGCGAACTCTGGAGTAGCCGGATATTCCCGTCAGGGTAATATACAGCAGACGTTTTTATACAGACCCTATCGCGAAAGCAAAGTCGGTCTCCTTCAAGTTGGAATGGGAACCGATTTAAGTGAGATACGACAAATAAGAAATAAGTTTTTTGACGCCGAATATAGAGACGAGGCGAGTACTACTAATTATTACTCCGCTAAATATATGACGGGTCAGGAAGTTGAGAATATATTGGGAGAGCTTGAAAGCTCCTACGCGGCGCAAGACGTTATAGGCAATATATGGGAAGCGTTAAACGAGCTTTCGATTTATCCGGACGGTATTGAGACAAGAGGTTCCTTTATAGAAACCTGCGTCACTTTTCTTGATAAAATGAACGATATTCAAAATGGTCTTTACAACTATCAGATTAATTTAAACGAACAAATTAAAACCACGGTAAACAAAATAAATGATATAGTTACTAAAATAGACGAGTTAAACGATAAAATAGTATATAATGAAATGAGTGGAGATAACGCCAACGATTTCCGTGACTCAAGAAATATTCTTTTGGATGAGCTGAGCTCATATCTCGATATAACCGTAAAAGATAACGCCAACGGCAGAGCGGATATTCTTGTCGAGGGAAAAGAGCTTCTCG
The DNA here is from genome assembly GCA_910579745.1 of uncultured Clostridia bacterium. Classification (GTDB taxonomy): domain Bacteria; phylum Bacillota; class Clostridia; order Lachnospirales; family CAG-274; genus MGBC114079. Next base: position 45,105 of record CAJTVH010000008.1, read on the forward strand.
TAAACGGCGTTGTGAATACAATCGGGTTAAAATACTCTACGCCTGGTTACGCTTTCGTAGAACCCGTGTTTACAAAATCCGACACCATTCTTCCCGAAGACGCCGATGCCGTGTCCATTTTCGGGGATTTAAGCAAACAGGAACTTTCAGGAGGCTCTGAAAACTGCGGCGGGCTTTTAAAGGGTATGCTTGTATCCAGAGGAAACACCGTAGGACAATACAATTCTCCCGATAGCGAGACTTCTAATTTCCTTATACCGTCGGTTCAGAAAAATTTTGATAATCTTGTAAACGGAATCGTGAATCTTTTAAACGACTCTTTCGCCGGCGGAGATACTTTTGATTTAACAGGCGGGCACGGCGTTCCTATTTTTACTAAAATAGTAGCAAACGGCGACTATACCACCACTAATTTGGAAATAAACCCAATACTCAGAGATACTGACGGATACAACTATCTCGCTTTATCTGCCTCCGGAGCCGTTGGAGACACAACAGCGATACTTGAGGTTATGAAAAAATGGGAAAACGGAGTCGACGGACTTGAGGACGCTTTCGGAAATCCATATTCGGTAAATAATTATTATCGCTCAATTGTTGACGACGTTTCCAATGAGGTAAACGAGGCAAGCAAATATTATGACCAGCACGAGGGACTTTTAACCTCCGTAGACAACAAGCGTCAGACTTTATCGGGTGTTTCCCTTGATGAGGAACTTTCATATATGCTTAAATACCAGTACGCTTTTCAGGCGTCCTCAAAATTTATAAATATAATAGATTCAATGGTTGATAAAGTTGTAAACGGTATGGGAGTTGTCGGCCGTTAATTAAGGAGGTTTTAAAATGAATTCAGCTTTTTTTGAGTTTAATATAGCTACAAGCGCTTTATTCACGTCTAAAAATTGCCTTTCCGTAGTTTCAAATAATATAGCGAACTCATCAACAAAAGGTTATTCAAGACAAGTCGCTCAGGTGCGATCATCTATCCCTCTTCCGGGAGTGTGCGGAAAAGGTATGATAGGCACGGGAAGCGAGGTTTATGGCGTAACTCAAATAAGAGATTTTTATCTTGATAAAAAATATTGGGAGCAAAACTCTACCTTCGGCGAGTATTCCCAGAAAAATGACCAGCTTGATTTAATAGAGACTGTTTTCAGCGAACTCTCAACATCAGGTATAACCGCTTCCGTAGAAGACTTTTTAGACAGCGTAAGCAGTTTGACTTTCAGTTCCGGCGACACAACCTATAGAACAAGCGTAATAAATTTCGCCTCTTCTTTTGTTGACACAATTAACTCTTACGCCGAGTCTCTAAAAACTCAGCAGAGAGATATAAACGACGAAATAGAGTCTGTCGTAAAAAGAATAAATTCCATAGGCGACCAAATCACCGCTTTAAATAGAGAAATTTTTTATCAGGAAACAGACGGAAGCCACGCTAACGAGCTCCGTGACCAAAGAGCGCTTCTTGTGGATGAGCTCTCAAAATATGTAAATACGGAAGTTAGAGAAGTCTCCTCCGAACAAGGGCAAAAATATATGGTTCTCATAAACGGCCAGACTTTGGTAAATCATTTTGACAACGCGAAAATAAATTGCGTGGCGAGGGGTGAAAACTCACGCCTTGATGAGGATGATTCTCCGGGGCTTTACGACCTTAAATGGAACACGGGAAGCAATTTCAGCTCAAAAGGTCTTTCTGGTGAGCTTAAAGGCCTTCTTGATATAAGAGACGGAAATGTACTTGATAACGCGGCGAATAAAGAAGGCGTTCAAAATTACAAAGGTATTCCTTATTACATAGATAAGCTCAATACGTTCGTTCAAACTATAGCGAGAGCTTTTAATGAGGGAAAACACCTTGACGGAACCAATATTGAAGGTATGGACGGACATATAAACGGATATGACGCCGAGGGAAATCAGGGAAATCTTTTCTTTTCATATAGAGACGAAAACGGCTCTGTTATAGAAACAGCGGGAGACGTTGATTACTCAAAAATAACAGCGTCAAATTTCTCGATGTCACAGCTTCTTTTAAAAGATTCGTCAAGGCTGGCGGCGTCCACGTCTCCGTCACCGCTTCAGGAAAGCAATAACAAGATAATTCTTCAGTTTACAACTATCAGAAATAACGGCTCTCTTTTTAAAGAGGGTAACGTGTTTGATTTTGTAAACGGCGTTTCAACGGAGCTTGCCATAGATAAAAAACAAGCGAACAATTTCGACGAGTTTTACGAGGAATTAACAACGGCTACGGATAATCAGAGAATTTCCGTTTCCGGAGTAAGTTTAAATGAGGAATTGACAAGTATGATTAAAAATCAGCAACTTTTCGTAGCCTCCTCAAAACTTATGCAGTCTGTAAGCAAGGTTTATGATACGCTTATAAACGGACTTGGAGTATAAGACAGACGGTTAAGAGTTAATGTGTGTAAATCAAGCGCCCGCCGCTTGAAAGGCGGGCGCTTGATTGTTTTTATCCATTAATTGTATACGGCAATTTCTTTTATTGTCTCGCTGTAGATTAATAAATCCATAACCCAAATTTACGAATAGTCTTTCACAAATATTGAAAGAATAATATCAGAACGGAGGAGTTATATGAGAATTACAAATAATATGATGACAAACTCAATGCTTGTAAGAATTAATAATAATATGAATCAATTAGATAAGTATTACACGCAGATGTCATCTGGCAAAAAGATACAAATGCCTTCCGAAAATCCTATACTCGCTAGCCGTGCCTTGAAGCTTCGTAATATTGTTTCCTCAACGGAGCAATATACATCAAACTCAAAGCAGGCGGCTTCATGGATGGAAATAACCGAATCCGCTTTTAAAAATATCACCTCAATTTTTGAGTCAATGGGTGAGCTTTGCGTACAAGGAGCGAGTGACCAGTTTAAAGAAGACGACAGACAGAAAATTTTAAATCAGTTTAATTCCTATGTGGGACAGCTTGAGTCAGAGTTAAACTCCACATATATGGGAAGATATGTTTTTTCCGGCTATAAAACAAACACACCGCCTATAATAAAAGACAGCTTCACCGGAAAAAATGTATTAAACCCCGACGCTTACAAAGTTAATGTGGACGCCGATAAGCTTCTTGAAGCTGTAAATGACAATATTGTAAACAAAGTAAACGACTTAGCGTCTCAAATCGCCGATTTTAACGGCAAAATTAAAGACATCGTAGGAGACCCGCCGGATCTTGAAAGTTTAACGGAACAGGAATTAGCTACAGTAAATGGCTATGAGGCTGACAGAGTTGCTGTGGTTAAACAGCTGAAACCATATCTTTCCTCAGACACTATGGAATTTGTTGAGACAACTTATGAGCATGATATTTTGCTTAAGACCCCCGATGGGACCCAGCAAGCTACACTTGTTGATGGTGACCAGGTAAATTCTCTTGTCGCTCAGAAAAACGCCAATAATGACGGTGTTGAGTTCTTTATAAACGGTCAGAAAGTCGATATTAAAGTTCCCACGGAAGTATTTAATAAAGCCGTTGTTCCCGATGAAATCAAACTTGAGGTCGGCGTTAATAATTATATAACCATAAATTCCGTGGCATACGAGGTATATCCTCAAGAAATGTACGATGAGCTCCACTATTTCGAAAAAGTATTTGATTATATGTCGGGAGATTTATCTCAGGAGGATATTGATACCTATTTCGACGGAACTCCCTATGAGTCTTTATCTGAATCTGAAGTTGCCAACTTCGACAAAAAAATCCGCTCGGAATTTGAGGCGATGATCTCAAAAGTAAATAATTTTAACTCATCGGTTACTGAACAGCATACTAATCTAGGTGTAAGAATGAACCGTATAGGCCTTATTCAAGACCGTCTCGGAGATGACAACGTTAATTACACAAAACTTATGTCCAGCAACGAAAATATAAATTACGCTGAGGCGGCTATGTATTTTAACGTGGCTAACGCTTCTTATAACGCTTCTTTAAGAGTAGGTATGACTATAACTCAGCTTACCTTGGCGGACTTCTTATAATAAAGGTGGTTATACTATGCTTATTGAAACAGAGAATTTCGGTAACATTGATATAGATGAAAATAAAATTTATACATTTGAAAACGGTCTGCCTGGCTTTGAGCGATTAAAAAAATTTGTTATCGTTGAGAAAGACTCTTCTGACAGCAATTCTATTTTTCGCTGGCTTCAGTCAACCGAGGACCCTAAAACAGCTTTTGTAATGATGGATGTATATAAAATTATTCCTGACTATAATCCTCTCGTATACGATGATGATTTAGACTCTCTGGGAGAGATTTCTGACGATAGTCTGATTATTTATAATATAGTCGTAATTCCAAAAATAGTAAGCAAAATGTCTGTCAATTTAAAAGCTCCTGTTGTAATCAACCTCCTAACCAATAAAGGAATGCAGATGATTACCAAAAATGAGGATTACCCAATAAAATATTATTTTTATGAAGAATTAAAGAAAAAAAACGGAGGTGAATAGAAATGCTTGCCCTTACAAGAAAAAAAGGCAGCTCAATAATGATTGGAAACGATATAGAAATTACCGTTCTCGGTATTCAGGGGGAACAAGTTAAACTCGGCATTGTCGCTCCGAAAAATATTTCTGTTCACCGAAAAGAGATTTTCCTTCAAATACAAAAAGAAAACGCTGAAGCCGCTTTAAACTCAAAGGTTGACTTTAATAGCTTATTTTAAACATTTCTGCATATATATAAATTTATAAAAAATCCACAAATTTAAAGGTAAAATATTTTTAAATTTGTGGATTTTTATTTTTCATAATTCTATTTTTCTTCGTAATAGTAACATCGATATAATTCTATTTTAAAACAATATACTTGCAATTTGTATCTTATCGTGATATAATTTATTTACATTAAACTTTATTTTACAAGGAGATGATATTTATGAGTAAGATGTCACATTCTTACAAAAACTTTTCAATCAAAGCAAGAGTTATTGTATTGGTTGCCATAATGTTGATCTTTTCCGCGCTGATTGGAATTTTTGGTTTTTTCTCACTTCTTAACGTGAATGGTAAATACGAGCTTATGCTTGGTACAGCCTCTGAAAGGCTTAATCTCTCAAGCGAACTTGAACTTGAGGTCGCTAAATTCAGGAGGGCTTTCTTAAACGTTATAGTCCAATCCGAAATTCATCAGGATAAGACTAGAACTACCGACGCTTTGAATGAGCTTAACAGTCACCTGGAAAAAATAACAGACATAACAGACAGGTATAAAGCCTGTGTAGACTCTGACACTTCCCTTACACCTCAAGCGCAGCAAAATTTATATAACTTGAGGCAAAAGTTTTTGGATGACTTTTTAAGCGTCGGTGACTTATCAAAAGATTTAGGGGCCGCTTGTTTAGCTGAGGATTTTGACGGTATTAACCGCTGTCTTTCCTTAATTGTCGAGAAAGTTGAAACGGCGTATGATAACGTAGCCAACATTCGTCAAGCGGCGATAGACAGAAGAGACGTTCTTGATGATGAGGTGACAACGACAGCGAGGGTAACTGAGATTGTTCTTATTGCTGTTTTGTTCTTAGCGTTAATTTTCTCTCTTGCTATAGCCATAATTATTACAAACTCTATAGTAAAACCAATTGTACATATTACCAAACAGGCTAGAAAAGCAGCTGAGGGCGACTTTAGCGTAGACGTGAGAACAAACATCACAAATGAGGTCGGACAGCTCTCAAATAGTTTGGGAATGTTTATTGACACCACAAAAAATGTTTTTGACGATATGGTAGACGCTTTTAGGGAAATGGAATACGGAAACCTTGATAAGAGATTAAATACCTCAAAATACAATGGTCAATATTCTGTTATGGCTGAAACCATCAATAAAATTCTAAGCGATACGGCGCACGAGTTTACCACCATCAGTAAAAGCATTAATGAATACGCCGAAGGTAACTTCTCATATGATTGTCCGAGATTTAACGGTCAAAAAGCTATTATTCACGAATCCCTTGATAAAATGAAGGAACATATTCAAATAATCAGCTCTTCCATCTCCGAAATTACAGACAATATCAACAACGGTAACCTTGATATAGAAATATCCACAAACAACCTTAAGAGCGCATGGAAAAAAATTATCGAAAGTCTTAATATTCTCGTTATAAATGTGGCTGAACCTATCAGAGTCACAAAAGACTCTTTAAGCAACCTCGCAGCGGGAAATTTCAATTTCAGTATTGACGCTGACAGGTTTAAAGGCGAATTTAATGAAATGGCGGAAAATATAAACTATACTATAAAAGTATTGTCTGAATATATAGCTGAAATTTCAAGTATACTTAAAAATATGGCAAACCAGAATCTAAATGTTGAGATTACTCATAATTATGTAGGAGATTTCAAAGAAATTCAAGATTCTCTTAACCTTATCATCGCTAACTTTAATCAACTTATTAAAGAAATTATTATGTCCTCCGAACAAGTGGCAATCGGCTCGCAAAGTATCGCCGATTCCTCAACCGCCCTCGCTCAGGGTGCGTCTGAACAAGCAAGCGCCGTTGAGGAACTCACCGCTACAATCGGACTTGTTTCTAAAAACGCTGAGAGAAATACAGAAAACGTTATTAAATCAAATGAGCTCGCCGACACCGCTAAAGAAAGCGCTACTCGCATAAGAGACGAGATGCAGGATCTCCTTAAAGCTATGGACGATATTAACGAGTCCTCCAATAATATATCAAATATTATTAAGGTTATAGACGACATCGCTTTCCAAACAAATATCCTCGCTCTTAACGCCGCTGTCGAGGCGGCGAGAGCCGGAGAACACGGAAAAGGTTTCGCCGTTGTGGCTGACGAGGTAAGAACCCTTGCGGCAAGAAGCCAGACTTCGGCTCAGGAGACTTCCGACCTTATTGCCGAGTCTCTTAGTAAAGCGGAACAGGGAAGCGAAATTGTAAACAGAACCGCTGACACAGTGAGAAAAATCGTAAACCAAATTGACGAAATATCAACTCTTTCTAATGAGGTAGCACACGATTCTAAAGAACAGACAAATTCCATTTCTGAAATAAACATCGGAATTAATCAAATCGCTACAGTTGTTTCAAACAATACGGCGACTTCTGAGGAAAGCGCGGCGGCTTCAGAAGAGCTCGCCAGCCAGTCGGCAGTATTTAAATCGACCGTATCTAAATTTACTCTTAAAAACCAAGGCTATTCTGAGTAAATTAATTAAGACGAGCAGGAGAAATCTCCTGCTCGTTTATTTATTTTTCTCTTATTTTAAAATATTTTCTTTCCCTAAAACAACACTCTTTATAAATAATAAAAATTGAATAGAGAATTTGCGTATAGACTCAGATAAAATCCAATTTGAAACTTTACAAAAATTCTATAGTTTGCAAAAAATCCTATTATTCATAAATAAAAAAAGAGTTATTAATTTCCATAACTCTTTTTTTATTTTTATATATATCTATATGGCCAGTCCCTCTTTAACAACCTCCTCCATATCCTTAACAAACACAACGTCTATTCCCTCTTTAGCGTAATCCGGAACTTCTTTAAAATCGCTCTCGTTCTCAAAAGGTAAAATCAGCTTTTCAATCCCAAACATCTTAGCGGCGATAATTTTCTCTTTAAGCCCGCCGATGGGCAAAACTCTGCCCGTAAGGGTTATCTCCCCTGTCATAGCCACATTATGCCTGACAGGTCTTCCGGTAAGAGCTGAAATCATCGACAGCGTCATAGTTATACCGGCGGACGGTCCGTCTTTTGGAACAGCTCCCTCGGGAATATGAATGTGAATATCCATCTCATCATAAAAATCCTCTCTTATTCCGTATTTATCGGCGTTCGCCCTTACATAGCTTATAGCGGCGTTCGCCGATTCCTCCATAACTTTTCCCACATTCCCTGTAAGCTTAAAATTTCCTTTCCCTTTCATAATAACCGTCTCAATGCTGAGAGTGTCACCCCCTACCCTTGTCCACGCGAGACCTGTCACAACTCCAACCTTGTCGCTTTTATCCTTATACTCCTCTTTATATTTTTTGGCTCCCAAAAACTTCTCAAGATTTATCTTTTTAACAGAGATACAGCTTTCCTCCTCAAGAGATATAATCTTCGCCGACTTTCTGCATACCTTTCCTATAAGACGCTCAAGAGTACGTACTCCCGCCTCCCTTGTATATCCCGATATAATCTCGGATATACTTTCTTTTGAGAACTTGATTTGTTTTTTATCAAGTCCGTTGGCGTTTATCTGCTTAGATACGAGATATTTTAAAGCTATATTGAGCTTTTCCTCATGTGTATAGCTTCCTATGTTGATTATCTCAAGCCTGTCCCTTAACGCCGTCGGAATATCCTCGGCGCTGTTAGCGGTACACATAAACAAAACCTTTGAAATATCAAGGGAAACCTCAAGATAATTATCCCTAAAAGAAAAGTTTTGTTCCCCGTCAAGAACCTCAAGAAGAGCCGACGAGGGGTCTCCCCTTCTTTCATTCTTAATTTTATCGATTTCGTCAAGCAAAATTAAAGGATTCATTGTTTTGGCGCTTTTAATATAAGAAACTATGCGCCCCGGCATAGCGCCGACATAAGTTTTTCTGTGCCCTCTTATTTCCGCCTCGTCGCTTATTCCTCCGAGAGACATACGCACATATTTCCTGTTAAGAGCTTTAGCGACAGATTTGGCTATAGATGTTTTTCCCACTCCCGGAGGGCCGACAAGGCAAATAATAGGAGCGTTTATATCTTTTGAGATTTTTCTTACGGCTAAAAACTCAACAATCCTCTCCTTTACCTCCGTAAGTCCGTAATGGTCTTTGTCAAGAACTTTCCAAGCGTTTTTAATATCGTTGTTCTCCTTGTCAAAAACCCCCCACGGCATATCCAAAATAAGCTCTATATAATCCCTCGACACAGTTCCCTCCGCTGATGAGTTAGCCATCCTTTTAAAACGTTCGATTTCTTTCTCAAGGCGTTTTCTCACATGTTCCGGCATATTTTCAATTTCGTTCATTCGTTTTGTGTATTCTTTGACCTCCGCCATAATTCCGTCAGGCTCTCCCAGCTCTTCTTGAATAACTTTTATTTCCTCCCGCAGAAAATAATTTCTCTGGGATTTATCAATTTTCGCGCGAACATTCGAGTAAATCTCCTTTTTTATGTTTAAGGCGTTTATCTCCCTGTTAAGAAGATTTAACATAATTTTCGCTCTGTTTGAGTAATCGGTTTCCTCAAGAATATTCTGCTTGTCGGAAATACTAAAGGGTATTTTATCCCCAAGAGCGTAAGAAATATACTCCACGCTGTCAGATGATATTATTTCCATAATAAATTCTGGATTCCCCTTGCCCAGTCTGGCATATTCGTCAAAAGTCTCAAGAAGAAGCTTTAAAAGCGCCCTGTACTCAAAATCTTTTTGCTCAAGCCCGCTTTCGCTTTTCTCATATTTTACATCAATAATCTCGCTGACGTCCACAGAAAAATATTTATCATTGCTGTTATACCTATCAATTTTAAATTTGCCGAGACACTCCGCGAAAACCTTCGTTATTCCTCCCGGAAGCTTTAAAACCTGCTCCACTTTTCCAACAACGCCGACTTCATAAATATCTTCTTTTGAAATCTCGTCAAGGCTTGTATCATTTTGAGCCGCGAAAAATAAAAAGTTCCCCTCTCTTGTAGCTTTTTCCAAAGCCGCCACAGACTTTTTTCTCATCAGCTCAAAGCTCACTTTTCTGCCTGGGAAAAATACTCTTCCCCTCAGCGCCACCATAGGCAGTTCCTTAAAATTGCTGTCCATAAAATCTAACCTCGCTTTTATAAAAAAAATCCCATTATAAAATCATTATACACTACTTTGTCGAAAAACACAAAAAATATTAAAATTATTTTTTTCTTTAAATATTGAATTTACTTAAACTTTGTGTTATCATAGAAAATAGCGTATGGTAAAATATAATAAAATTATATTAATTTTAGCAGGAGTGCCCGAAAATAACATAACATAAATATCGTTTATCTCTTAAATTCTTATAATTAACGTTTAAAGCTTTAGGAATACTTTTTATAAAATTCGTAAAGCTTTATATTATAGCGATTCCGATATAAGTTATGGAATCACCTATCATATTAAAGGAGGAAATATATTGAAAAACAACTATTTGAAAGGTTTTGGATTGTATCTGATAATTTTTATATGTATAATTTCCGCTATACTTATAAGCAGAAACTTTGATACAAACCGTTCAGCGGACAATATTTATTCTTACAGCGAACTTATAAAACAGCTTGAGGAGAAAAATCCCGATCTTATAGCGCTTGAGATTCAAAGAAACTCTGAAGGCGATAACGAGGGGGAAGTAAGAATCGCTTTTACTGATAATCGTATAGAAACCTTGAACATAGGCGATATGAACTCTTTTGTGGCGACTGTTGACAAAGCTATAAAAGACCCCAATTACAATTTAAAAGTAAATTACGCCGACCCCACCAGAACAAGCGTTTTTGTGTCGTTAATTCCCACTATAATAATCATTGTGATTTCCATAGTGCTTTTAACTTTTATAATAAGACAGATGCAGGGCGGCGGCGGAAAAGTAATGAATTTCGGAAAAAGCAAAGCGAGAATGTCCACTTCTGATAAAAATAAAATAACTTTTGAGGAGGTCGCCGGTCTTGACGAGGAAAAAACAGAACTTCAGGAAATAGTCGAGTTTTTAAAACATCCCAAAAAATTTGTGGATATAGGAGCGAGAATCCCTAAAGGCGTGCTCCTTGTGGGCCCTCCGGGAACAGGTAAAACACTTTTGGCGAAAGCTGTTGCCGGTGAGGCGGGAGTTCCTTTTTTCAGCATTTCCGGCTCAGATTTTGTAGAAATGTTCGTCGGCGTGGGAGCCTCGCGAGTCAGAGACCTTTTTGAGCAGGCGAAAAAAAATTCTCCCTGTCTTGTTTTTATAGATGAGATCGACGCTGTCGGCAGACGGCGAGGCGCTGGTCTCGGCGGGGGCCACGACGAAAGAGAGCAAACTTTAAACCAATTATTGGTTGAAATGGACGGTTTCGGCGTAAACGAGGGCGTAATAGTTCTGGCGGCGACAAACCGCCCTGATATTTTAGACCCCGCTCTTTTAAGGCCTGGTCGCTTCGACCGGCGGGTTGTTGTCGGCACACCCGATGTAAAAGGACGGGAAGAAATACTGAAAGTACACGCTAAAGGCAAAAAAATAAGCAAAGAAGTCGATATGAAAGTTATCGCTCAGACAACTCCCGGCTTTACGGGAGCTGACCTTGAAAATCTTTTAAACGAGGCCGCTCTTTTGGCGGCGAGATTTGATAAAAAAGAGCTTGACATGGCAGACCTTAGAAAAGCTTTCGTAAAAGTTGGAATAGGTACTGAGAAGAAAAGCCGTGTCATAAGTGATAAAGAAAAGAAAATCACGGCTTATCATGAGGCGGGGCACGCTATTTTGTTTGAGGTCTTGTCAGAACTTGACCCAGTTCATATAATTTCTATTATCCCAACAGGTATGGCAGGCGGATACACTATGCCCCTTCCCTCCGACGATAAGGCTTATCGCTCAAAACTTCAGATGACCCAGGAAATCATTTCCCTTTTCGGCGGAAGAGCCGCGGAGGAAATTATAATAAAAGATATTACCACAGGAGCGTCAAACGACATTCAAAGAGCCTCAGACCTTGCCAGAAAAATGGTAATGCGTTACGGTATGAGCGAGAAACTGGGCCCTATACAATTCGGAGACGACAATAACGAGGTCTTCCTAGGAAAAGACATTGGACACGCGAGAAATTACGGCGAGGGAATAGCCTCAATAATAGATAATGAAATTGACACAATAATAAAAACAGCCTATGACGAGGCTATTAAAATTTTAAACGAGAATATCGATGTTCTTCATAAAACAGCGACTCTCCTTATTGAGAAAGAAAAAATCACGGGAGCGGAATTTAGAAAAATTTTAGACCCTGACAGTGTTGTGGAAGAACCTGAAAATCTATTGTTTGATACCTCCTCCAAAACTAATAAAAACGCTGATGATAAATCAAAAAACATTGATATTGAGATATAAAAATCTTTTTACGTACAAAATCTGTATGAAATAAAAAAACACCTGAAAACAGCTTTTATAAAAATGTTGTTTTCAGGTGTTTTTTTATTTCAATGTCATACAAACTATTTTTTTTAAAGCGCTGAAGTCAGTCAGCATAGGGCTGCATCTATACTCTACATATTCCGCCTTGTAAAAATAATTTTCAGTTTACCTCCTTTTTCTCATTTTAAAGTTGTTTTATTATGTTATATATTCTCAAAATAAGTAATACTAATCTTTTTAAAAAGTAAATAAAAAGATATAAAAACAAAAAAATATTTTATAGGCTTGACAGTGCCAAAAAGTCAGTGCTTTTGACCCGTGGAAGCTTTAGAGCGTATCCGAAAACTAAAATACGCGCGAAAAATTATAAAAAATATAGTCAACAAACTTGAAAACGAGCAAAAGAAAGCGAGGAAAAAATCATTTTTACAAGGCGCTGGAAGGAGAGCGTAGCCGGAAACCTACGCCGACTGGCGGCAACGCTGTGAAAATGATTTTTAAACGCTGAACTTGTTTGTTTTTAAGTTTGTTGACTATAAAACGAAACAGAAAGGCTTTTCTGTTTAATTGAACCATTTTCGTTTATTTTTTAATAATTTTTTTGGTATTTAGAGTATATGACTAATAGCTTATGATAGTTTTCAAACACGCTCTAGTACAAAACAATAAAATAATTCTTTTATATATTATGTTTTATTAAAACTTTCCTGTTCATTCTCTTATTATCTCCCTATAAGTTATCCACACTTTTCTGTTGATAACCTCTACCTTTTCCACAGTCATTTTTCCGTATAATTAACTATATATCCGCAAACTCTGTTATATAACACACAATATATTGTGTTTTTTCCAATAAAATTACTTATAAACAGGGTTTCTCACAAAAAAAACCAATATTCATAAATTATTCACTGTGGAAAAGTTGATAACTTTGTTGATAAGCCTTTAGGGCTTGTTTTAATTATATTCCGCTTGTTGATAACTTTATACATAGCTTTTGAATATTTTATTCTTTTCCACAAATATTTTTATTTTTAAATTGTTGAATATAACTCACGACTGTGTTAAAATAGAACTACAGCGTACATGAAAACTAAAATATACATACTACTAATCTCTTTTTAAACACTAAAGCGGCATAACTTTATGGGCGTTATAGAGTCAAAATTGAGACAAACTCTGAAAGCCTAAAGAGAACCCACCTACGGTTTTTTAAATTTTGAGTAAAATAATTTTTTATTTCTTCTATCGTCCAAATATATTACATCCGCTTTTTAAATTATGTTAATTCGCGAAACTTTTAAAGTGAAACAAATGTATGATGTTTTATTGGAGCTCATTTGTTCATTCTCTTATTGCTTCGCTATAGATTGGTGTAAAAAATTATAAAAAACAAAAGACGCTTAAATCTCGCTTATTTTTTATATATTTTAGTTTTGAGAAAATAAAAATAATATTAAAAGAATAAATTTTTATATAATTTTAATAGTTAGAGAGAGTTTTCATATACTCTCTAATCAATTTTTTATAAAAGGAGTTTATATTTATGGCACAAGAAAAAATGGTTACCGCGATAACATCTATGGAAGACGATTTCGCTAAATGGTATACAGATATAGTAAAAAAAGCCGATTTAATTGATTATTCTTGCGTAAGGGGCTGTATGGTTATCCGCCCTTACGGATACGCTATATGGGAGCTTATTCAAAAACAGCTTGACGAGAGATTTAAAGCTTCAGGACATGAAAACGTGTATATGCCTATGTTTATACCGGAAAGCCTGCTTCAAAAAGAAAAAGACCATGTGGAGGGTTTCGCTCCTGAGGTAGCTTGGGTTACTCACGGAGGAGAGGAAAAACTCACTGACAGGCTCTGCGTAAGACCAACCTCGGAAACTCTTTTCTGCGAGCACTATTCTAACATAGTACAATCATACCGTGATCTCCCTAAACTTTATAACCAGTGGTGCTCCGTTGTCCGCTGGGAAAAAACCACAAGACCTTTTTTAAGAAGCCTTGAGTTTTTGTGGCAAGAGGGACATACCGCTCATGCCACAGAAGAAGAAGCCAACGAGGAAACAATAGCGCAGCTTAACGAATACGCCGATTTCTGCGAAAAGGTTCTGGCAATGCCTGTAATAAAGGGTAAAAAAACGGATAAAGAAAAATTTGCCGGAGCGAAATCAACATATACAATCGAAAGCCTTATGCACGACGGAAAAGCTCTTCAGTCAGGAACATCCCATAATTTCGGGGATGGATTCGCCAAAGCCTTCGACATTAAATATACTGATAAAAACAATAAGCTTCAATACGTTCATCAAACGTCATGGGGCGTATCGACTCGCCTTATAGGCGGCCTTATTATGGTTCACAGCGATAATAATGGGCTTGTGCTCCCTCCTAAAGTCGCTCCCACCCAAGTAATAATAGTTCCCGTAATGCAGAAAAAAGAGGGCGTATTGGAAAAAGCCAGAGAAATTTTAAAAACCCTTTCAAATGCATGCAGAGTTCGTCTTGACGATTCCGATAAATCACCTGGCTGGAAATTCAGCGAGTATGAGATGAAAGGTGTTCCCGTAAGAATAGAACTCGGTCCCCGTGATATAGAAAATGGTCAGGCTATTTTGGCGAGACGTGACACAGGTGAAAAAACAACCGTTAAAATATGTGATATTGAAAAAGAAGTTATTTCCCTACTTGATAACATTCAGTCAAGTCTTCTGGAAAAGGCCAAAGCCCATAGAGACACTAAAACCTCCACGGCTAAAAATATGGAAGAGTTTAAAAAAGTTCTTGATACAAATCAAGGATTTATAAAAGCAATGTGGTGCGGAAACGAGGAATGTGAGAATAAAATAAAAGAAGAAACAGGAGCGACCTCAAGATGTATACCATTTGAACAGGAACATATAGGCGATACGTGCGTTTGCTGTCAAAAACCCGCCGAAAAAATGGTTATTTGGGGCAAAGCGTATTAAAATATGCGAAAACTTAAAAACACTTAAAACATCATTGAATAATATTTAAGGTGATTTTATGAGAAAATATTTTATAAAATTTTTATCTTTTGTCATTTTATCCGCGATAACTTTCTCATCAGCAGAAACACTTGAAACTTTCGCTGTTTCTTACTCGGTGACAAGCAATAAAATTATTGTGGAGCTTGACGACAATATTTTAAACTTAGCGAAAGACCCTGTAATAAAAGACGGAGTTACTCTTGTGCCTTTAAGGGAAATAGCCAACGCGATGAATATTGCCTTAGATTGGGACGCAAAAACAAAAACAATAATTTGCTCAAAAGACGATATATATTTAACCTTTGTTATAGACAGCAATATAATGAGATTTTCCGAGGATGCCGATGTATTTCTAGACGTTCCTCCCGTTCTCATAGACGGTACGACATATATCCCTTTAAGAGCACTCTCAAAAGCCTTAAACTCAGAAGTGTTTTGGGACAGTGAGCTTCAAACCGTATTCATATACTCTCCCGTAAATTCTGAGGACGCCGTCTTATCGTCAAAGCTTACAAAACTCTCACTGTATATTTACGCTCTAAACGACGGAATATGTCTTGATAAAGGCTCATATATGACCCTTGCTAAAATTTTAAAACCCGAATATGAATCATACGCCAAAGAATTTGAGTATTTCTCTGACATTTTCAACGGTAAAGATTCGCCTTTCGGAAAAATAAACATAGATTATAGCAATATAAACTCATGTGAGATGAAAAAAGCGAAAAAAATATTAAATCTCTCTGAAGATTCCGTAGATGTTTTAATAGATGAGATTAAAAACTTCGCGGATAAAATAGGCTGTAATATTCCCGATTACGCCGATTATATGTCGGATATAGACCTTTACGAGAAATATATCGAGAACTATACCGTTCGCTCTATAGACGACGGTGCTGATAAACCCTACACTTTTAAAGAAAAATACGCTTTTGCCGAAAAGCCTTATAATAGACACATAAAGAAAATCACAAAATTCAAAAATAAGTATCTCTCCGACGACCCAGATAAATTAATCCCCGGCAAAGATGATATTCCAGACGCTGAAGAGGAGCTAAAAGAAATACTTGAGGATGTGAAAACAATTTACATTAACCTAGGAATAAGCGGAAAAACCACTAAAAAATCTAGCAAAACAGATATAAAACCCCTTATAAAGGCGGATCTTGACCTCACCGTGTATTTAAAGAATTTTATAAAAAAAGCGTCCGACCTTGACGCTGATGAAAACGGAAAAACCTTAAAGCAAAAATATTCTGATTATCAGGCTAAGTATAACTCTCTTTATATAAAAACTCTCGACACATACTCAAAACTATTTAAACTCAATTCCGATAACCCAGAATTTTCGGCCGCTTTCGATACGATAACAAAAATGACGGACGCTCAAATAGCTAACTGTGTAAAAAATATAACTCAGCTTCACGATGAGTGGAAATTTCTCGCGGCGAAATTACAGCTTAAAGTTATATAATAATTTTAAACATTAAACTATGACGTATCTGAAAACTAATTTGATGTATATAAATTAAATAAATTTGTCAGAGCTGTAAATAGAAAATACTGGTATAATCTAATGCCTACTCAAGTTTTTCACGATAACGCTATGTCGAATTTTAGTTTTTCATATATCCGAATGAGTTTTCAGATACGCTCTAATACTCCATAAAGCTTGCTATTACAATAATAATTTAGAATGCTTTGTAATACGTGAGGCAGAAAAACAAAGAATAGCCCATACTGCGCTATGTTGCTTGACGATAACTCCGCGGATTGCTAAATACGCAAATTATTATGTAAAAATCAAGCTTTATGGAGTACTAATATAAAATGTAATCTTTATAAGCGGAAAGAGAGAATTTAAAATGAAAAAGAGACTCGCTTCTTTATTTTTAATGGCGGTAATAGCTTTGTCTTTTACCGCTCCTGTCCACACTTTCGGAGATTTTGACCCTGATACCGTAATAATGGTAAACGGAAATATCGTTAAACTTGATAAACCCGTGTTTTTTGACGACACCGGCCTTGAGACTTATTTACCAGCTCGGACTTTTTTTGAAAATATAGGCTATAAAATAATTTATGACAGCTCAAAAAAAACAATCCATGGCTCAAATGATACAATAAATTTCTCAATTACAATAGGCTCTGACTCTTTTACGGTAAATAATCAAATTTACGAAGAATCTATCTCTCCATCAAAAGTGATAAACTCCACGGCTTACATATCCGATTTTACAGTGTCAAAAATTATTAACTCCTCAGTCGTTCACTATATTAGAAATGTTGAAAATATCATCGAGTTTATAAATCACGGCGCCTCAGACAGCGAATATGATTTTAATACAAATCATTATATTTCCAATAGCGATGTGTCAATCCTTACTTTTATGTTAATCGCCAATCTAAAAGATTTTGACGATGACTCCATTAAAGAGGCTAAAGAAATTATATTTAATTTTTATACCTCAAAAAACTATGCTTATTTGACTGAAAATTCTAAAAGCGCGGGCGCTCAGATAATTGAGAAAAAGCGGAATATAAAAAAAGAATACGCCGAAAAAATAACTGATTTGTTTAAAAGAAATGACAGGCTTATTTATTCTGAGACAAGCGCTGAAAACAGTACACGGTTTATGACAAATTTTTTCCCCTTTATTAAAAATGAAACCGCTATTGAGTTAATTACGCTTGTTTATCATCTTTCCGGCTCTTTAAACACAGAAACCTATCAAGAGGCTAAAGAAATTTATCTCGATGTATTATCATTTTTGGCTGACGGTTACATAAACTCCTACAACAGCGGGGACATCGGGCAAACTAAAGAAATAGAAATAAAACTTAATAAAATCATTGAAAAAATTAAGACTTTTATGACCGAACACGATATAACTGAATTTGACTATTCTGAATATACTAAAACATTAAAAGAACTTCTCAAAGACCACTCGGAAAACCCTAAAACTAATGCTGTACCGTATGAAATTTCCTTAAAATTCATAAATAGTATGTTTAACAGTTTCTCATCTCAAAAAGAAATTGACGAAATTACAAATGAAATGAAAATTTACATAGAGGATTTAAACAGAACAGCCGCCGCTAAAGATGAAAATCCCATACTTGACAAAAGCGGGTTTATATCGGCCGAGCGTGAACTTTCAAATATTTATATGCGAATTAAAAAAGTCTTGCCGGAATCCTCAGAACATACCCAATTTATGAATGAAATATCAGACTACGTCAAAGGTCTTTTATTAAACAGTCAGCGGCTGAACACTCAGGAAAAAATTGATACCGCGGAAAAAGAGTTAAAAAAATATATTGATGAGCTTAAAATTTTAGCGGAAAAAAATAAAATCAAAATAGAAATCTTTTATTAAATACATCTTTCTAATTTTATCGTAACAAACAGCGAAAATAATTTATTTTCGTCTGTTAAAATAAATTTTTATATTATACAAGGAGCGTTAAAAATGAGAAAAAAATTAAAAACAGTCACAGCAATATTATTGAGCGCCGCTTTACAGTATTGCTCAGCATCTTCAATCTTTGCCTTAACAGAAAACAAGACTTTCACCATAACGCTTGATGATAAGGAAATCAATCTTAACCAGCCCTTGACAATAGAAGATGGAATCCCCTTTATACCTTTCAGAAATTTTATGGAAGAAGTTGGTGCTTCAGTTTCATGGGATGAAAACACAAAAACAATAACCTGTACCAAAGATAATAAAACCATACGCGTTACAATCGGCGCTTCTGAAATCAATGTAAACGGTAAAAAAGTTCATATAGAATTTCCCGCCAAAATAACGGATGGAAAAACTCTTGTTCCCCTTCAAGTTATAAACGAGGCATTGGGAATGGTTATACATTACGATTTTGACACTAAAACCATAATAATTAACACCCTAAAATCTATTGTTAAAGAAACATCTTTTGACATAACAGACGGTGAAACCGTCCTTATAACGGCAAAAATACATACAAACTCAGAATTATTAAAAGAAAAATTGAGCGAAAAAGCGTATTCTGTTTTTGATGAAAGAAAAATCTCTCAGGCAGAGGAGTTTTTAAACAAAAAGATAAATGATCTGGATACGTCTCTTTACAATTTGAAAAAAGAGGCTAAAGCCATATTTTTAGAAAATATGGAAAACTTCAACCCCTATGAGTTTACACTTACTTATGACGCCGACGAATTTGATAACTATCTCTCAATAATAAGTACCGAAATGACATACACCGGAGGAGCTCACCCCTCTACATTTAAATCAGTACAAACATATGATATGGAAACAGGTCTTGTCACTTTAGACGAAGTGGCTAAAAAGCTTTGCGGAAAAGATTCTGAGACAATTTTAAAAGAAGCGAAAGAACTTTTCAAAAAAGAGATAAAAGAAAATCCAGATAATTTTTATGACGACTCTGAAAAACTTGTTGAGGATTTGTCTTCGGATAATTTTTACATTTCTAAAGACGGGATTGTGTTTTTCTTTAACCAATATGAGATAGCTCCCTACTCTTCTGGAATAATAGAAGTAAAAATACCGTTTGAAAAATAAAAATAATTAATCAGGTAAACTATTCTTTTTTAGCTTTTCGTCCGCAATAGGCGCTTTTGTAATAAGTCTCGCCGCAAATTTCTTTTCAGTGCCTATATATATAAAAAAATTGTTTGAAAAATTCTCAAACAATTATATAATAAAATCAAGGAGGTTTTAACAATGAAAAAATTTTTATCAATTCTGGGAGTTTCTCTTTTATCCCTCGCTTTGCTTTCAGGCTGTGGTGACTCGGATGAGACTACCGAACAAACATCTACGGAATCTTCTTTTGAATCTTCCGTAAAAACCGCTGAAGACGCTAATTCTTATAACTCTTCCAAACTTGAAAGTTTGGATTCTTCCTCGGTTTCAAAGTCCTCTTCAGACTCAAATTCTTCTTCTGATAACTCTGATTTGGAAAAAAATTTGAATGATTTATTAGACGATATTGAAAATCTTGATATGGACGCTCTTTTAACTGACGCTATAAAAAACTTTGACTTCAATAATTTTGACTATCAAAAATGGGAACGGGCATATCTTGACTTTTTCGCTCCGTTTATCGCCGTGTCAGATAACGCGGAACTTGTAAAAGAAGCCTCTATGCCAGAGATTGTGGCCCTTTACAAAGAAATTTTATCCGATTTTGGTAAAATCCTAACCAATACAGACAAATTAGAGGAATATGCCGTTAAATTTAATGCCATCGCGAAAGCCAATAACATCACTGTAAAACCTATAGCATCTTTAAATGATTTAGCGGATTCAGTTGACGATATGAATATAGAAAGCGATTCGGACGTTATACAAGACTCTGAGTTAATGAAGGCGTATTATGACTTTTACGCTCCGTTTACCGCGGTAATAAATAACGTAACTTCTTTAGACAAAGCGTCTCAAGCAGAATTTAAAACCATTTGTCAGGATTTTACACTTAATATGACAAATAATATGACAAATCCGTCTAAGTTAAAGGAATACGCCATTAAATTTAACGCTTTCGCTAAAAAGAATCATATTACAGTAAAACCTATAACCTCTGAGAAAGAACTGCTTGACGCTGTGCAAAATATGAGCCAAACTCTCTCAAACTTAAATAGTCTATAGGTTTCCGTAAAAAAAGATTCTATAATTAATTTAAAAATATATTTACAAATAATATTTCATATGCTATAATAATGTGTATGGTTTATAATGTTTGTTTTTTTACTTTTTATAAAAAATATGTTGTATTATTGTTTTTCAATCTACATATCATTATAAACTAAAGTATAAAAAATTATTCCAAATTAAATTAAAATTTTTGTTTACAAATTAAATTTTGTGTGGTATAATTTTTTTATAATAAAATTTACAGTTTATTAACATTTTAATTTTTTATTGAAGGAGATTGTTACAATGAAAAAGTTTTTATCAATTTTAGGTGTTTCTATTTTATCACTTTCTTTATTTACAGGTTGCGGCGGAGCTACTGAGGAAGACGTACAGGCTGCTGCTCAGAAATTTATGACTTCTGCTACAACTATCGCGCAGGAAGCTACAAAATTAGACGCTGACGCTCAGGCTAAACTTCAGGAAGATATGAAAGCTCTTCAGACTGAGGCTACTGAACTTATGTCTATCGCTTCAGCAGGCGACGACGCTGATTTAGATGAGGCTCTCGCTAAAATCGAGGAACTTGACACTAAATTAAAAGACATCGCTAAGAAAAACAATATTGAAATCAAATAATTTTCTTAATAATTAATTTATTAAGAACCGTAAATTACATAAAAAGGTGATAATATAAAGCTTTTAAATATTATTTATAAATTTATAAATAATGGGCTTGTATTATCACTTTTTTAGTGGATAAAATATAAATATAATATCATTTAATCTATCGCTAATCTAGAGCGTATCTGAAAACTAAAATACGCGCGAAAAATTATAAAAAATAAAGCGAAACAGAAAGGCTTTTCTGTTTAATTGAACCATTTTCGTTTATTTTTTAATAATTTTTTGGATATTTCGCGTACATAACTTATAGCTTATGATAGTTTTCAGATACGCCCTAAGCTAAAATTTAAACAAATAAATTTTTAGCATAAAATATCCGTCGTTAGCTTATATATATAAGGAGCTTGTTTAAAAATGAGAAAAATTTTATGTGCCTTAATTACGGTCCCTCTTTCATTTACTCTGTTAATAGGCTGTCAGTCAAACAATATGGCAAATAATGAAAAAACCGCCGCCATGCTCGTATCCGTTATTGACTCAATCGGCTCTCAGGCGGACAACCTTTCCCCTGACTCTAAAGCGGAATATGTTTCTCTTGCCAAAGAAATAGAAGAATACGTAAAAAAAATAAATTCCAATCCTAATGAATTTGACTCTCAGGAGAAGATTGATAAAATTACTGAACAATACAATATTTATATTGAGAAAATTGAGAATATAGCTGAGGAAAACAGCGTTACTCTCGAATATGACACACACTTAAACAATACGCCGTAGCCCTTGTCTGAAAACCACATCAATTACAAATAAAAAAGGAGACTTGATAAATGTCATCAATAAAAAAATTATTTAAGTATGGTTTTGTAACATTAATTTGTTTGACCTTCTTCTCACCTTTTTCCATAACCGCCGCACGCGATATAAAGATTAAGTTAAATAACAAATTTTTACACCTTGACCAAAAACCTGTAATAGAAAAAGGTACAACTCTTGTACCTTTTAGAGCTATATTAGAAGAGCTCGGCGCCTCCGTTGAATGGAATGAAAAAAATAGAACTATAACTTGCCGCAAAAAATCCATAAAAGTTATTATGAAAATAGGTTCAAAAGAAATGTTAGTAAACTCAAAAAAAGTAATCCTTGACGTAGAGCCTAAAATAATAAATAATCGTACGTTAATACCTTTAAGAGCTGTTTCTCAAGCGTTTGACGCCGAGGTTGAATGGAATCCCGACACATACACCGCGGAAATAAATACAAATGAAACTACCCAAACAGACATAATCCGCTCCACAGGGAAAAAAGCTTATACAGCGAGCGAATTAAAATCAATAATAAATCAAATAACCGAAAATCGTTCCTCTTTGGATAAATCCTCCGCAGGAGAATTTATAACTCTTTTAAACCAAATTAACGCTTTTGAGAGAACAGTAAAAAACTATGGAAATTTAACAGATACAGATAAACTTGCCGAAATACAAAGTCAATATAAAATATATATTGAGAAATTAAAAAATTTCGCCTCTAAAAATGGAATAACATTAAAAAATTAATAACTTAACTATTTTATCGAATATAGCGCTATTCTTTTAAGCTCTTACTCACACCAACCAACACTCTGATAATATTTTCTCACAATTATTTTTCTCAGCACCTCTGTATATAAAAAGGCTTGCCGTAAATACTTTTTACGGTAAGCCTTTTTTACCCTTGCTAAACAACGCTAATTAAACCTGTTCAATAACATAATGAGTTATACTTATTGATAAAAGATTTTTTTGTCAGCAAAGTTTGATTCACGTTAACACTCAAAACGCATTTTGAAAAAATTAGTCAAAACATAACGGAAAAAACCTATTATATTAAATATATAAAATCAATCATTCTCCGCTATATTTTCTTTGTCAATGAGTTTAAGGTCGATTTTTCTGTAAGTATTCATACCTGTACCAGCAGGAATAAGTTTACCAATGATAACATTTTCTTTAAGACCAATAAGAGGGTCAACCTTGCCTTTAATGGCCGCTTCCGTAAGAACTCTCGTTGTCTCCTGGAAAGACGCGGCCGAAAGGAACGACTCTGTAGCTAAAGCGGCTTTTGTAATACCTAACAGTACCCTTGAACCATTAGCAGGTTCAAGCCCTTCTTTAACCATTTCTTTGTTTACGGCCTCAAACTCAAGCCAGTCAATAAGACTTCCCGGCAAGAAATTTGTATCCCCGTTTTCCTCAACCTTAATACGTTTAAGCATCTGCCTTACAATAACCTCAACATGTTTATCATTAATATCAACACCTTGGAGTCTATACACACGCTGAACCTCTTGAATCATATAATCCTGAACCCCTCTGATACCCTTAATTCTTAAAATATCATGAGGGTTTACGCTTCCTTCCGTAAGCTCGTCGCCCGCCTCTATAACATCGCCGTTAAGCACTTTAATACGGGATCCGTAAGGGATAAGATACTCTTTAACTTCGCCGTTTTCACTGATAACGGTAACCTCTCTTTTCTTTTTGGTGTCCGTAACAGTAACCTTACCGCCTGTCTCTGAAATAATTGAGAGACCTTTTGGCTTTCTCGCCTCAAAAAGCTCCTCTACACGAGGAAGACCTTGCGTAAGGTCATTTCCCGAAACACCACCCGTATGGAAAGTACGCATAGTAAGCTGTGTACCCGGCTCTCCAATAGATTGAGCCGCGATAATGCCTACCGACTCACCGATTCTTACTATTCTCCCTGAAGCCATATTTGCGCCATAACATTTAGAACATACGCCTTTTCTTGCTCTACATGAGAGAATAGTTCTGATATGAACAGTCTTAATTCCCGACGCCTCAATAGCGTCGGCCTGGTCTGGCGAAATCATACTATCAGCTTTCGCCAGCAGTTTGCCGGTTTCCGGATGATAAATATCCTCTACGGCGTATCTTCCTCTGATACGGTCTGATAAAGGCTCTATAACCTCTTGTCCGTCCATAAAAGCGCTTACCCACATTCCAGGAACTTCCTCCTCGTCCTCGGAGCAGTCCCATTCATGTATAATAATTTCCTGAGAAACGTCTACAAGACGGCGGGTAAGATAACCTGAGTCCGCTGTACGAAGCGCCGTATCAGAAAGACCTTTTCTAGCCCCGTGAGCGGAAATAAAGTACTCCTGAACCGAAAGACCCTCTCTGAAGTTAGCCTTGATAGGAAGCTCGATTGTCTCTCCTGACGGAGACGCCATAAGCCCTCGCATTCCAGCAAGCTGTTTAATCTGCCTGTTAGAACCACGGGCTCCGGAGTGAGCCATCATATAAATATCGTTGTATTTACCAAGCCCCGCCAATAGAGCGTTTGTTATTTTATCGTCGGCGACCTCCCACGCTTTAATAACTTTAGCGTGTCTTTCCTCATCAGTCATAAGGCCCCGCCTGTACATTTTAGTGATTTTATCAACAACTTTGTCCGCTTCGGCGAGATACTCGACCTTTTCTTTAGGAATTTCCATATCGGAAACGGAAACTGTTAAAGCCCCTCTTGTGGAGAATTTAAAGCCAAGCCCCTTTATATTGTCAAGGACAACAGCCGTTTCCGTGGCTGTATGCTTGTTAATGCATCTGTTAATAATTTTCCCCAGTCCTTTTTTGTCCGTAAGGAAATCTATCTCATATTTAAATCGGTTTTCAGGAATACTTCTGTCAACAAAACCAATATCCTGAGGAATAATCTCATTTATAATAATTCTGCCCACCGTGGTATCGACAATCTGAGACTGTAAAACCCCGTCAATCTCAAGAGTCCTTCTCACCTTAATCTTAGCGTGAAGACTGATAACACGATTGTCATAAGCGAGCAGAGCCTCATTTTCATCTTTAAAAACTTTTCCTTCTCCCGGCTCACCGTCTTTTTCAAGAGTAAGATAATAAATTCCCAATACCATATCCTGAGAAGGAACAGTAACAGGTTCTCCGTCGGAAGGTTTCAAAAGGTTGTTGGGCGCTAAAAGTAAAAATCTGCATTCCGCCTGCGCCTCCACGGATAAAGGAACGTGAACGGCCATTTGGTCGCCGTCAAAATCGGCGTTATAAGCCGTACAAACAAGTGGATGAAGCTTTAAAGCCCTTCCTTCTACCAGCACAGGCTCAAAAGCCTGAATGCCAAGCCTGTGAAGAGTAGGCGCTCGGTTTAACATAACGGGATGTTCTTTTATAACGTCCTCTAACACATCCCATACCTCTGTCTGAAGTCTCTCAACCATACGCTTCGCCGATTTAATATTGTGAGCCTGCCCGTCCTCAACAAGCTTTTTCATAACAAAAGGCTTAAAAAGCTCAATAGCCATTTCCTTAGGAAGCCCGCACTGATAAATTTTAAGGTTAGGGCCCACGACAATAACAGAACGACCTGAATAATCAACTCGTTTTCCCAAAAGATTTTGACGGAAACGTCCCTGTTTACCTTTTAAAAGATCGGAAAGAGATTTAAGACTTCTGTTTCCTGGACCTGTAACGGGTCTGCCTCTCCTACCGTTATCAATAAGGGCGTCAACAGCCTCTTGAAGCATTCTTTTCTCATTTCTCACAATTATATCAGGGGCGTGTAAATCAAGAAGTCTTTGAAGTCTGTTGTTTCTGTTAATAACTCTTCTGTAAAGGTCGTTAAGGTCAGAAGTGGCGAATCTTCCCCCGTCTAACTGAACCATAGGACGCAGATCAGGAGGTATAACGGGTATCACGTCAAGAATCATCCATTCGGGTTTGTTTCCAGAAACCCTGAAAGACTCAATAACCTCAAGCTTTTTTATAATACGCACTCGTTTTTGTCCCGTACTGTTTTTAAGTTCTTTTTTAAGCTCAACTGATTCTTTCTCAAGATTTATGTCACGGAGCAGAATTTTAATAGCTTCCGCTCCCATTCCAACCTTAAAAGTATCTCCGTATTTCTCTCTGGCGTCTCTGTATTCCTTTTCCGTTAATAAATCCTTGTATACAAGCGAGGTATTGTTTCCCGGGTCAAGAATAACGTATGACGCGAAATAAAGTACTTTTTCCAAAGCTCTCGGAGACATGCCAAGTATAATACCCATACGGCTCGGAATACCTTTAAAATACCATATATGAGAAACAGGGGCGGCAAGCTTTATATGCCCCATTCTCTCTCGTCTTACCTTGCTTTTTGTAACCTCAACGCCGCATCGGTCACATATAATACCCTTATATCTTATTCTCTTAAATTTTCCACAGTGACATTCCCAGTCTTTGCTTGGTCCGAAAATTCTCTCACAGAAAAGTCCGTCCCTCTCCGGCTTTAAAGTTCTGTAATTAATAGTTTCGGGTTTTTTAACTTCACCGTATGACCAATCAAGAATTTTTTCAGGAGACGCCAAACCAATTTTAATATAATCAAAAGTTATAGCCTGTTCGCCGTTTTGTGCATGCATAACAAAATTTCTCCTTCCTATTCTTCGTCATCTTTAATTATCTCATCAATACCGTTTTCATCCTCAAAATCATCTAAATCGCTGAAAAGCTCATCGTCTATCTCTATATCGTTCTCATCCTCGTCGATAAGAATATCATCGTCGTCTATCTCTATATCATCCTCATCTATCTCAAGGTCGTCTAAAAGCTCAGGATTGTTAAGAACCGTGTCAACAATGTCGGCTTCTTCCTCTTCCTTCTCCAAATAGTCGTCTTTCTCAACACCCTCAATATTCACGTCGATAACGCCTATATCATCGTCATCAAGGTCTTCCTTTATTTCAACCTCTGTATCGTCCTCTCTGAGAACCCGAACGTCGAGTCCCAAAGCCTGGAGTTCTTTTAAAAGAACCTTAAAGGATTCTGGAACGCCCGGCTCCGGAATATTCTCACCTTTCACGATAGCCTCATAGGTTTTCACACGTCCGACTATATCATCGGATTTAACGGTAAGAATCTCCTGGAGAGTGTAAGACGCGCCGTAAGCCTCAAGAGCCCAAACCTCCATCTCGCCGAAACGCTGGCCGCCGAACTGGGCCTTTCCGCCCAAAGGCTGCTGAGTAACCAGAGAATAAGGTCCTGTGGAACGGGCGTGAATTTTGTCGTCAACAAGATGATGAAGTTTCAGATAATGCATAAATCCCACAGTTGTAGGGTTGTCAAACTCCTCTCCCGTACGTCCGTCCCTGAGTTTGATTTTACCCGTGTTATTAATAGGCACGCCTCTCCATTCCTCACGGTGAGCCTTATTTTTATCAAGATACTCAAAAATTTCCGGGTCGAGGACACTTTCCCATTTTTCTGAAAAGTCCTCCCACTCTAAATTAGCGTAATCGTTGGCGAGCTCAAGAGTATCCATAATGTCGATTTCCTTAGCTCCGTCAAATACAGGGGTCGCCACTTTCCAGTCAAGAACCTTAGCGGCGAGACTTAAATGTATCTCAAGAACCTGCCCGATATTCATACGGGACGGCACGCCAAGGGGGTTAAGCACAATATCAAGAGGCCGTCCGTTAGGTAAAAACGGCATATCCTCAACAGGAAGCACACGGGAAACAACACCCTTGTTTCCATGACGTCCCGCCATTTTATCGCCTACGGAAATTTTTCTTTTCTGAGCGATATAAACACGTACAAGCTGATTAACCCCAGGAGGAAGCTCGTCGTTGTTTTCTCTCGTAAACTTCTTAATGTCCACGATAATTCCGCTCTCACCATGAGGAACACGCAGAGAAGTATCTCTAACCTCCCTCGCCTTCTCACCGAAAATCGCCCGCAGAAGACGTTCCTCCGCCGTAAGCTCTGTTTCTCCCTTAGGAGTTACTTTTCCGACTAAAATATCGTTTGGCTGAACCTCAGCGCCGACTCTTATGATACCCTCCTCGTCAAGGTCTCTTAAAGCGTCCTCCCCGACATTTGGAATATCTTTGGTAATTTCCTCTTGTCCAAGCTTAGTGTCTCTAGCCTCCGCCTCATATTCCTCAATGTGAACAGAAGTATAAACGTCGTCTGCCACAAGTTTCTCACTGAGTAAAACGGCGTCCTCATAATTATAGCCCTCCCATGTCATAAACCCGATAAGAGGATTTTTACCAAGAGCCAGCTCGCCGTCTCTTGTTGAAGGTCCGTCGGCGATAATCTGACCTTCTTTTACCGTGTCGCCTTTAAAAACAATCGGTCGCTGATTCATACAGTTAGATTGGTTGCTTCTTTTAAACTTAGTCATTTTATAGCGGTCTTTAGAGCCGTTTTGACATAAAACCACTATTTCTGAAGCGTCAACTTTATCAACTACTCCCGAATGCTTAGCCACAATAACAACACCAGAGTCTTTGGCGGTTTTATGTTCCATACCTGTACCTACCACGGGAGCCTCAGTCGTTAAAAGAGGAACCGCCTGACGCTGCATATTTGAACCCATAAGGGCACGTGTAACGTCATCATTCTCAAGGAAAGGAATAAGGGCTGTCGCTACCGATACAAGCTGTTTGGGAGAAACGTCCATAAGATCTATTTTATTGGCGTCCATCTCGACATTTTCCTCGCCGAGTCTCGCTGTAACTTTGGCGTTTATAAACTCGCCCTTTTCATTAAGTGGCTCGTTTGCCTGAGCCACAACATACGCTTCCTCCTCATCGGCGGTAACATAAATAAAATCGTCTGTAACCCTTGGAACCTCTCCCGTTTTGTCAATAATACGATAAGGTGCCTCAATGAAGCCGTACTCGTTTATTCTGGCGAAAGTAGCCAAAGAGTTAATAAGACCAATGTTAGGCCCCTCTGGCGTCTCTATGGGGCACATTCTTCCATAATGGGATGAATGAACATCGCGAACCTCAAAACCCGCTCTCTCTCTTGAGAGACCTCCGGGTCCCAAAGCTGAGAGACGACGTTTGTGGGTCATCTCACTTAGGGGGTTGTTCTGATCCATAAACTGTGAGAGCTGAGAACTGCCGAAAAACTCTTTAATGGCTGCTGTAACAGGCTTAATATTTATTAAAGCCTGAGGAGTGATAGCGTCCATATCTTGAATAGTCATTCTCTCTCGTACAACTCTTTCCATTCTCGAAAGACCTATTCTAAACTGATTCTGCAAAAGCTCACCGACAGCACGAATACGTCTGTTCCCTAAATGGTCAATATCGTCTTTGTTCCCGATACCATAGTCGAGATGCATAACATAGTTTATCGATGCCATAATATCCTCAAGGGTAATATGTTTTGGAATAAGTCTTGTGATATTATTTAAAATAGAGGCCTTTATTTCCTCTTTGTCATCGCTTGATGAAATTACCTCCATAAGAGCCGGATAATAAACTTTTTCTTTTATTTTAAGCTCTTTGGCGGTAAGTCCGTAAGGCTTTATAAACTCGTCGATAGAAACGGTAAGATTTGATAAAACCTTTACGTTTCTCTCCTCGTTCACTTCACCGACAACAACCCAAATATAAGGAATGCCCGTATTTTGGATAGAATCCGCCAGCTCGGCGGTAATTTTCGTGTCTTTCTCGGCGATAACCTCGCCTGTTGACGGGTCAACAACATTTTCGGCAAGCTTATATCCTCTCACTCGGTTTCTAAAAGCGAGCTTTTTGTTAAACTTATATCGTCCCACTTTAGCTAAATCGTATCTTTTGGGATCGTAAAACATATTATTAAGTAAGGTTTCAGAACTGTCGACTGTAGGAGGTTCCCCTGGCCTTATTTTCTTATAAATCTCAATGAGTCCCTCTTCTTTTGTTTTCGTCGTGTCTTTCTCAATAGTCGCCGAAATTTTTGGCTCATTTCCAAAAAGCTCAAGAATTTCCTCATCAGTTCCAATTCCTAAGGAGCGTATTAAAACCGTGACTGGAACCTTTCTCGTCCTATCGACTCTTACGTAAAACACGTCGTTAGAGTCAGTCTCATACTCAATCCAAGCGCCTCTGTTCGGGATAACGGTCGAACTTAACAGATTTTTGCCGACCTTGTCTTTCTCAATAGCGTAATAAATACCCGGAGAACGAACAAGCTGGCTTACAATAACACGTTCGGCGCCGTTAATAACAAAAGTTCCCGTGTCCGTCATGAGAGGAAAGTCTCCCATAAAAATTTCCTGCTCTTTAATCTCGTCGATTTCTTTGTTTCTAAGGCGCGCCTTTACCTTAAAAGGCGCCGCGTAAGTCGCGTCACGTTCTTTACATTCGGGAATGTCATATTTAGGTTCGGAATCAAAAGTAAAATCCGTAAATTCAAGAACAAGATTTCCGCTGTAATCACATATAGGGGAAATATCCTCAAAAACCTCCTTAAGCCCTTCCTCCAAGAACCACTTATAGCTGTCCTTCTGCAAAGCGAGCAGATTAGGCATCTCCAAAACTTCGTCTATCCTCGAATAACTCATACGAACCACGTCTCCAAGCTTGACGGGGCGTATTCTGTTTTTCTCCATGGCGCCTTCACTCCTTAAAAAATAATAGTATAGTAAATTACGGAAATTTCTTCCGTGAGAAAACAAAACGTTAAACGCAAAAAATCGCCGACAAGCATCGGCAAATGTCAAAATATCGCCATTAACCAACTTAACAGCCACCCCGCTAAAAACGGCGAGCCTAAGCCGGCGCCGCTAAAATATCAGGTTTCTGTTATAATAGACCTCTCGGTGAGTTTCACGTTTCACATAAGTCGCTTTAGAAAAATAACTTTGAAAAAATATTTTAAAAAAATAATTGTTGAATTTAGTAAAATTATATGTTATACTATATAAAAATTAAAAGAAACTATAATTAAAAGCTTAAAAAAATGTAATATTTCTAAAATATGTTTTTAACCAAATCACTTATAAAAACTATATTTTACCACTTATCGATACATTTATTGATAATACCATATTTTAAAAGGACTGTCAAGTTCTTTTTTGTTTTTTTACGATAAATACATATAAAGGGGCATAATTTTTAATGAAAAATAAATTCTACGCGAAAATAAAAAGAAATTTAATAAAAAAATTAAATTTAAGTCTGCTGATAGCCCTGTCCTTTACATTTTCAGACGTATACGCCTATTCGGACGTGCCTAAGGGGCACTGGGCTGAAAAATATATAGAATCTCTCTCTGAGAAAGGAATTATCCAAGGTATCGGAAACGATAAATTCGGCATGGGAAAACCCGTAAAACACTCCGAGTTTAGTTCCATGCTCGCCAAAGTAACCGGCGGTTCAGTCCTTCCTTCTGTTAAGGACGGTTATATCACAAGAGAAGAAGCCGCTGTAAAAATAGTGTCCCAAATAATATCTCTCTTAAATTGCGGAGATCTTTATAAAGATATTGAAGCAAAAGACTCCCCTTTCTCCGACGCTGACAATGGATTTATAACAATGGCGTATGATTTTGGAATCATAAGCGGAAAAGGTAATAACACTTTTTTACCGAACGATACGTTATCAAGAGAGGAAGCGGCTGTAATAATCCACAGACTCTACGAGAGATATAACTCCAAAATAAATTTTATACATAGTTTTTACGCTATATCCTCCTGGGCGCAGAGAGATTTGGCGGCTAAAACAGACTGTATTTCTTTCGGCTGGAGCAGACTTGAGTATGACAATAAAAAAGGAGTTATCTTAAATACCACATCTGAAAATAACAATGACTGGAAAATACCCGACGGCTCTGATGAGGCGATTAATTATTTTAAAGAAAAAAATATCCCTATAAACTTAGCGGTAATTATGAATACTGAGCAAAATGGAAAAAACGATGAAAACGCCTGTCGTACAATACTTTTAAGCGAGGAAAACAGAAAAAAAGCCATCGAGAGCATAATCTCCGCCTCATCCGATTTTAACGGGGTAACTATTGATTTTGAGGGAATGAAAGGAGACGAGCTGAAAAACGGGCTTAACTTATTTTTAAATAAGCTCCGCCAAAATCTTCCTTCAGAAAAATCCATTTACACGGCGGTTCATCCTATAATGAGCGGTGAATACTATAACGGGTATGATTATAAAACTATCGGAAAAATCTCTGATATGGTAATTATAATGGCCCATGATTACGGAGCGTCCTCCATGAATGAGGAAGAAAGAAACGCCGGGTTTACAACAACTCCCGTAACTCCTTTTAATCAAATATACACAGCGTTAAAAGAAGCGTCGTCTCAAATCGATGATAAAAGCAAAATCTCGCTGGCGTTAAGCTTAGCCACGACATCCTGCTGGACATTAGATGAAAGCGGAAAAGTAACAAACGAGTACTCTGAGCACCCAAGTCAGGAAACCGTGGAAAAAAGGCTCTCTCAGCCTGATACCCTTATAGAGTATTCTGATAAATATAAAAACCCAAAAGCGGTGTATACTAACGGCGAAAATCAAAAAACAGTATTATGGTACGAGAACTCTCAAAGCGTACAAGATAAAATCTATCTCGCTAAAATGTTTGGGATAAATAAAATCTCCATATGGCGTGTAGGACAGATAACTGACGACATATGGCGGACTATTGAGAATATGAGATGAGATATAGTCAATAAATTTGAAAATTCTCAGCTATAAAACAGACAAAGGTTATAAATATTTTTGTTTCACAAAAATATTTATAACCTTTGGCGTGTAATCCCTCTTAAAAAGCGAAGACTTCCTCCGTAGGTTAAAAACGCCTTGTTAAAAATTTATATATGGCTAAATAATAAAATATTATTTGGCTATATATAAGTTTTTAACAAGGCGTTTTTAATATCAAGAAATTTTACTTTTTACCCATAGCTTTTGATTTTTTCTCACAAACTCTTATAGCCTCAATAACAGCGGTTCTCATTCCCAGTCTTTCAAGCTCCGCCACAGCCTCTATAGTTGTTCCCGCCGGAGAGCATACCATGTCTTTGAGCTCGCCGGGATGTTTTCCCGTATCAAGCACCATTTTAGCCGAACCCAAAACTGTTTGGGCGGCGAATTTATAAGCTTGTTTTCTCGGCATTCCGCCTAATACGGCGGCGTCCGCCATAGCCTCTATAAACATATACACAAAAGAGGGAGATGAACCGCTGACCGCTGTAACAATATCCATCATTTTCTCAGGTACAATCTCGGCGATTCCAAAACAGTTAAAAATATCAGCGATTTCCTTAATCTCTTTTTCTGATACAGCCTCGTTTCCGCAAACCGCCGCCATACCCTCTCCCACAAGGGCGGGAGTATTAGGCATAACCCTCACAATCTTTATCTCGCGCCCAAAAAGCTCTGAAACAGCGTTAATACTCTGCCCCGCCGCGATAGAAACCACAATACAGCCATCTTTTAAATCTTCCTTAATCTCTCTTATAACTTCCCCGTAAACGTTAGGCTTAATAGATAAAAACAAAATATCTGAGTCCCCTGCGATTTCTTTATTATTTCCGCCGTCTTTTATTCCGTATTCTGAAACAAGCCTTTCCACATTCTCTTTAAATAAATCCACAGCGGAAATATCCTCCGCTTTATATTTTCCCGATGAAATCATTCCGCCTATAATGGCTCCGCCCATATTTCCACCGCCAATAAATCCTATTTTCATTTTTAACATTCTCCTTTTCATTTTATTAGACTTCTTTTAAAAGCTTCATGGCAATTTTCAAAACTCTCAGAACTAAACAATAAAAAAAATTTACATATGTATTTTTTTAATCCAAGTTTATATCTATATTATTTCTCTCGGCAAAATCAATGAGCTTAGCTATATACTCCTCATACTTTTCAGTAATCTCGTCGGCTTCTTTCTGATTTACCGGCCTGTCAGAATTACTTAAGTCAAAGCAATACTCAGTTATTTCCTCCATAATACCCATAAACTCATCTCTCACTTTTGGCTCAATACAGCAGGCTTTCCCGCTTATACTCAAAAACATCTCTGAAAGCCGATTGCCGGCTTCTAAATTCTTCGATATATCGATTATCTCACCGTCATATACCTCTAACTCGTTAAATTTTTTTAGGGTATACTTTTCATCTTCCTCGACAGCGGTTATATCTATACCGTTTTCCTTAGCGAAATCCTCAAACCGCCGTAAATATTTTTTCAGCTCGTCAGCAGCGCCGCCTACCGTCTTCTGATTGATATAACACGAACTTTCAACTTCCTCCATATATGTTAATAACTCACTTAAAACCTCCTTAAACATTTCTTTTGTCACACCGTCTGACTCGCTTATCTCTAAATCTATTCTTTTCCACAGTCCCCCTATCAAGCCAAATATTTTTTCTAATTCCTCCCTGTCAACGCTCACAAAAACCTCAACAGTTTTAGTAGTTTTAAGCCATATAATATTAGCGCCGAAGCTCTCGGCAAAAACCCGTATAGGTACCAAAGTTTCTCCATTTATAAATTTTATCGGCTCCCCAAGTGGAGTTTTTTTCTCACTGTCACCCCTCACAACGACTGTATTCTTGTCGCTCTTATCTGTATTTATATCCCATACAGTTATCTCATCTCTCCCATCAATAATTTCCAGCACTTTCTTATCGTCCGTACAGATCATTACAGCCTCTCCGTCACGGTCGCGCATATCAATAGAAATTCCCATAGCCTCGGCCGCCTCCCTGAGAGGAACCATAACCTTTCCGTTTTCAATTCTTGGTTGCTGGTCTGAAAAACTCACGTCTTTATTGTTTACCCTGACAGATATTTTATCATCTCCAAACACAGCGCTTAATGAAACCATTGTAAATATTACAGTACACGCTATCCCTATAATCCTTTTCAACATAATTTTTCCTCCCGCTTTCTCTTATAAAAATCAGTCAAAGACTATTACAAAACACTCTAAACCGACGGCGGATAACCTCGCCTTTGTATTAGTAAAAAGCTTGTACCCCTCTTAAAAAGCGTGGACTTCCTCAGTCAGTTAAAACATTCCTCAAGCCTGCCTCACTTTGTCCCATCAATATTTATATCAGCTTCCCTCACTATATCCATAACCCGTAACTTGATTTCCTTTACCATATCCGTTACTTTATCCACATTCTCCTGAGTATACTCCATTTCATCCAGAAGCGTCTGAATCTCATATAACTTGTCCGCAATACTGAAAAATTCATCCGCGATTTTCTCATCTAATACAACTCCGCTTTCCGCTATGCCTGTAAGTATCTCCATAAGCTCATCGCAGGCTTTTTCCAATTCGCTCTCGTCAACTTTCATCTCTATATTAATCTCAACAGTCCTGCTCTCCTCATTCCATATAACATCGGCTCCAAAACTCTCGGCAATGACACGTATAGGAACAAGAGTCCTTCCGTTTACGATTTTCGCCGGAGCGTCAATAGGAACACTTTCCCCGTCAATATAAACACCCCCTCCATTTACCTTAAATATTTCCTGGCCTTCGGCACCCATCGTCATTTCATCGCTTCCCACAGTCAGAACACCCATCTTTTCCCCGTCTGTACAAATTACCGTCTTCGTGTCAGCATCCCAGTCCACAGAAAGCCCCATTTCCTCTAAAACCGCTCGAAAAGGAATCAAAGTTCGTCCATTTTCAACTA
This sequence comes from uncultured Clostridia bacterium, assembly GCA_910579745.1. Classification (GTDB taxonomy): domain Bacteria; phylum Bacillota; class Clostridia; order Lachnospirales; family CAG-274; genus MGBC114079. The sequence continues at coordinate 80,980 of CAJTVH010000008.1, forward strand.
TCGGAGATTGGTCAAATTCCACCTTTTCGCCATTTACTTTAACAGCTATTTCCTCCGCGCAAAAAACTGTATTAAGTGAACCGGCGGTAATTAAAGCCATACCCGCTAAAACTATAATTTTTTTTAACATAATATTATCCTTCCTATCTCAAAGTTATTATATATAAACCTCACCGCCCGTTTGTATATAAAAAAGGTTGGGCTAAAAACTTCTCTTTTTGCCCAACCTATCTGTCTTACATATCACGCTAAATTACAGAAATCAAATTAAAATTTAAAATAACTTTCCATATCTTTAAACACTATTTAAAATATTAGTTTACAACCGCAAGTTCCGTAGCTTTATCAAATACATGAATTTTATTTACGTCAAAAGCGACTCTGATACTGTCTCCCACATTAGCGTCATACCTGGCGTTTACTTTAGCGACAGCGTTCTGTCCCGCTACGAGTAAATATAAGTTTACTTCTGAGCCAAGAAGCTCTGTAACCTCAACATGAGCGTCAACTATACTTTCCTGAGATGAGTTTAAGAAAATTTCCTCAGCGTGAATATCTTCCGGTCTTATGCCGAGAATAACTTCTTTGCCCTCATATCTATTATCAATAAGAACTTTTCCCTTCGCCTCAGGAAGCTTGATTTTATAGTTTCCGAAAGCGAGGCATACGTCATTTCCGCTTTTAACAACTTTACTGTCAATAAAGTTCATCTGCGGAGAACCGATAAATCCGGCAACAAAAAGGTTGCATGGCTTGTTGTAAAGATTTTGAGGAGTATCAACCTGCTGAATAATACCGTCTTTTAAAACAACGATACGTGTACCGAGAGTCATAGCCTCTGTCTGGTCATGAGTAACGTAGATAAAAGTAGTAGCGAGTCTGTGATGCAGTTTAGAAATTTCTGTTCTCATCTGAACTCTGAGTTTAGCGTCAAGATTTGAGAGCGGTTCGTCCATAAGGAAAACTTTAGGCTCGCGAACGATCGCTCTACCCATAGCTACACGCTGTCTCTGACCGCCTGACAAAGCTTTCGGCTTTCTGTCAAGAAGATGAGCTATATCAAGAATTTTAGCGGCTTCCTCAACACGTCTTTTAATCTCATCCTTAGGCATTTTTCTGAGTTTAAGTCCAAAAGCCATATTATCATATACAGTCATATGAGGGTAAAGAGCGTAGTTCTGGAAAACCATAGCAATATCTCTTTCTTTGGGAGGAACATCATTCATAAGTTCATCGCCTATGTAAAGCTCGCCGCCGGAAATATCCTCAAGTCCCGCTATCATACGTAGAGTAGTGGTTTTTCCGCAGCCTGACGGACCAACAAAAATAATAAATTCTTTATCCGCGATGTCTAAATTAAAATCTTTAACGGCAACAAAGCCATTGGGGTACTTTTTCATAATTTTTGTAAGTTTTAATTCTGCCATTTATAAAAATCCTCCTTAAAATCATATAGATTTTAGATTCAAGATTAAAAATATCTTAACTCAAATCATTTATCATATATATAATAATACATTATTTAGAGAAAATAAACCATATATTAATTTAACAAATAAATAAGGAAACATTTGTACAATTTGTACACTTAACGAATTTTTTTAGTAAATATTCAATAAAGAGGCGAATGTCAACAATAATTTTTACAAGTCAAATACCTATAAAAACTAAAATACAGCGTATCTGAAAACTCTCTCTGATTATTAAAAATACATAAAAAAATGTTTTTATCTGTTTTTACTTTTTTAAAGACAAAATATCCAAAAATTATGAAAAATAAGCTATAAACTGCCTTAAAACATTATAAATTTTTAACAATAAAAAAATGTTTTCGCTTTTATAAATCAAAAATATCCCAAAAACTATAAAAAAATAAAACAAACACAACTTAAGTTTATTTTACTTTTTTATAGTTTTTGGGATATTTTCGGTTCAAGGCATTCTCAAAAATAAAAATTTAATTAAATAACGCTAAAAATTTTATGAATCACCCTAAAGCCTATATAATATGAGACTTATTCCAATTGACTGTAAACAGATTACTCTTTCTCTCAGAAGCCGTCCCCTAACACCTCTCTTACGTCGGCTACCATAATAAAAGCGTTTTTGTCAATTTCTTTAGCGATTTCCTTTAGTTTAAAAACCTCTTTTTTAGAAACAACGCATAAAAGTATGTTTTTATCCTCTTTTGTAAACATTCCCTTGCCGTAAAGAGAAGTAACCCCTCTTTCAAGCTCCTTAAAAATAGCGTCGCATATTTCCTCAGACATATCCGATATAATAAACGTAGCCTTAGCGAAAGCAAGCCCCTCTAAAATAGCGTCTATTATCTTGCTTGTTATAAACACTGAAATAGCGGCGTACATCGTTGCCGTAAACCCAAACACAAAAAAACCGCATAAAATAATAACAACGTCAATAATAAGCATAATAAAAGCGATTGTAACATGGTGTAATTTCTGATGTATTAGACTCGCCGCCAAATCGCTTCCTCCAGTTGTCGCCCTCGCCCTGAAAATAAGAGCGAGCCCAATTCCCGTAAGCACGCCCCCGTAAACAGATATAATCACAAAATCACCGTGAAAAGGAGTAGCGGAACTTGTAAGCTCAAGATTAAGGGAAAGCAAAAGAGTGGCGATAATCGTTTTCCCTACAAATCTTCGTCCAAATACTTTAACAGCGATAATAAAAAGCGGTAAATTGATAAATAGATTTGAAACACCAAGAGATATACCGCCGTCAAAAAAATCTTTCGTCAAATATTTTATGATAACGGCGATGCCTGTCGCCCCGCCGATAACAATGTTGTTCGGCTCAAAAAAAACGTTTAGGGCGGCGGCCATAAAGAGAGTCCCGAAAAAAATTAAGATATAGTCAGAAATTTTGCTTTTTAAATATTCACTCATAGAAAAATATTCTCCTTTTAGGAGCCGAAAAGAAAAAATAAGCGTATAATGTCTCTAAACGTTCTATCTAGGCAAATACAGCCATATCTAATTGCTAGATTGCCCGCGAAGACCTGTAATATTTTTGTCAAACGCCTTTCTTTAATAATTTTTCTTTTAATACCGCTAAAAGGAACAAAGGCAGCTTAATCATTCTAAAAAATCTGCTCGGCTGGCGTAAAAGTCTATAAAACCACTCAAGACCAAATTTAATAAAAAACTCAGGAGCTCTTTTGACTTTTCCGCTCATACCGTCAAAACTCCCGCCAACGCCTACGCATATTTTAACTGGCAGTTCGTTTTTATGGCTGTAAATCCATTTTTCCTGTTTTGGAGCGCCAAGTCCGACAAGCAGTATATCCGGCTTTTTGTTTTTAATGTCCTCAAAAATAAGTTTTTCCTTTTCCTCGTCAAAATATCCATCAAAAACACCGATAATTTTTAAACCTTTATGAATCTGTTCCATTTTCGCTTTCGCTTCCTCGGCGACTCCCGGAGCGCCCCCAAAAAAGTAAACCGTGTAATCCTTATTTTTAACAGCGGAAAAAAGCCCCTGGATAAGGTCGTATCCAGCGACACGCTCTTTAAGTTTTTCTTTTGTAAGTTTAGACGCAATAACAACACCTATCCCGTCCGGCACAACAAGGTCAGCGTTATTCAAAATCCGCATAAATTCCTTATCGGCTCTGGCGGCCATAACAATTTCTGGATTAGGCGTAAAAACAGCGTGGCATTTTTCTTCTTTAAGAAATCCCTCAAGAATATTAACCGCCTCCGAATGAGTAACATTATTAAATTTTACTCCCAAAATATGTGAATATTTACTCATTACTGCCTCCATTTGACTGACTTTAAAAAACACCCGAAATCTTTATAAATCCCTGCGCCTAACTTATGGTATATTCGCCTTTCACAAGAAACCAAGCGTCCTCAACAACCCTAACGCCTCTGCCGTCATTTCTCGGAACAATAATGATATGATTCTTTTTAATCTCGCTTGTGTCAGGCATCTCTTTTCCATCTGTTACGTCGATTAAAGCTTCTTTTCCTGAAACCACGGCAAAAGATCTTCCCACTCTAAGAATAATTTCCGTTCCCTCTCCGCCTAAAAGCTTTTGTCCCACACCAACATGAACAGGAACATATTTAACTTTGTTATTATTCGCTCCCGAAGCCTGATTAATATTAATAGTTCCCCCCGACTCAAGAGCAACCAAAAGTTGCTCGATTTTCTCGTCAACATAACTTTTTGATACAACAGGGTCGTCAGAGCTTCCCGGCTCAGCGGCGATAACAGTTACAACGATAGCCGCCGCCGCGGCAATAATAGCCTGAAACATAAAAAACAGTTTATTTCTCATTTTTATTATCCCTCGTTTCCTTACGTATTAAATCTAACTGTCCGTTAAGGAAAAAATCATTTTCATGAGCTTTGCGCTCAAGAACCTCAACCCTTTTATTAAGCCTTGAGACATACTCGTCATAATTCTCAAAAATATCGTAAATACATTTATACAGCTCTCTTTCGTCAATATCAGAACATCGTATGTCGCCCCCTGACGGCATATCCAAAACTTTAAGATAATAATCAACTTTGGAAGCGTAAATAACACCTGCCATAGGCACCCGCTTAACACCAGCGAAAATAAGAGTATGAAGCCTCATACTAAGCATAATATGAACCTTGCCTATAATCCCCAAAATCTCCGCCGGAGCGTATTTGTTTTTCAAAATGTATGATTTTTCTGTCATAGCGCCCATAAGCCTTTTGGAAATAGGAACATCTTTTGGAAACTGCATTGGAATAAGCAAAATGATTTTGCCCTCCTTAGCGAATCTATCGCATACCGAGGCAATTCTCTCGATATATCCCTCACCTCCAAAACCGTTCCAATTTCTGACGGAAACTCCGATAATATCTTTATCAAGAGGAATTTTTTCCTCATCAAAAATCTGGGATATTCTCTTATCCCCGACAGATTTAAGTGTAAAAGCGGGGTCTGCCGTAATACGGGTCTCCGGTTTTTTCACGCCTAACTCCTCAAGGTCTTTGGCGGACATACTCTCCCTAAGGGTGATAAAATCAACATTATTCACCACATATTTTATAAGCTTTCTGTTAATTTTGCCATGTACGGGTCCAATTCCGTTGGCGTAAAGCATAACTCTCTTATGAAGCATTTTAGCGACCTTAATAATGCTTAAATAATATAAAAGAGAACGGGTGCTTGTGTCGTCCTGTAAAAGGGTGCCGCCTCCGCTTAAAATAATGTCGCTGCGTCTTATGGCGTTAAAGACCTGCAAAACATTAAACCTTTGAACGGATTCAATATTGTATTCAGTTTTAGTAAGCTCGGGTTTAAAGGAAAGAGCGGTAATTTTAACGTCTTCCGCCATAGCCTTTATATTTACGGTCATAGCCTGTAAAGTCGCCTCGTCGCCGCAGTTTCCATAACCGTGGTATCCCGCAATCAATATATTAATCATAAGATTCCCTTCCAAACACAGAAATAAATTTTTAACAATAACACCCGCATGGACAGAAGTCTCATAAAGCCCCGTCTCTTAAAAAATTCCGCCTACGCCTGACAAAAGCCCTCTTATCTTTGAGTCATTATTTAACCGGCATCTGTACGCGAAACTGTTTCTTTTTATAATTTAAATACCATAAATGCATCATAACCGCTGTAAGCGTCCAAAAGCACGACGTCATCATAGGCACCTCAAAAATATTCTCGACGAAATTATGGCAAATAACCCCTATAAGCCCCGCGAAAATGCCTATTTCAAGTTCTTTCAAGGATTTGTCAAAAGTAATCCTTATAGTTCTCACACAATTTATAATAAGCTGATATATAAGGACAATAAACGCTGACAACCCCAAAAGCCCCGTCTCCACAGCAGTTTTCAGAAAATAGTTATCCATGTAAAAAGTTTTGTGAACGTTTATTCCGACCAAATAAGATAAACCATGATTCATAGCCACGGCTCCGCCGAAATGACCGTGCCCCACTCCCACAAAAGGATTGGCTTTTACAATATCTATTCCCGTAAGCCATCTTACAAGGCGTCCTCCTCTAAGACTGCTCTCAATATACTCTGAGCTAAGCATATAAGTAATACGATTGGAAACACTTGGAACAAAGGCGATTAAAAAAACAGCCCCAATAATAATAGGTATTAAAAATCTTTTATCTTTAATAAGCACATATAAAAACGCGGCAACCATAAAACCAATCCAAGCGCCTCTTGAAAAAGTAAATAAAAGGCTAAGCGCCATAACAAACGATACAAAAGCGAAAAATACTTTGCTTTTAAGTCTTCTCATCGAGAAAACAAAACTTATGGCAATAGGGGTAGCTAAAGTCATAAGGCTTCCGAAAACATTCGGACTTCCGAGTATAGAGTAAACCCTCGTTCTTACCCCCGCTTCCTTGCTGTCTACCCAGCCCGCCGGCATCTCAACGCCGATTATATATTGATAAACCCCATGCAGAGCGAGAGTAAAACATACAAGGGTAAAAAGTATACAGAGATTCCTCGCCCCTTTTTCGGTTCTCAAAAGCTGAATAACAATAAAATACCATAAAACATATTGTACCACAGCCCTGAAACCCTCAAGAGAAATAGAGAAATCGGGAGAATTCACGATAAGCACAAAAACCATAGCTGTTATAAAAATGAACACGGGCAAATCAAGAGGAGTCATTTTAAACCCCTCCTCTTTTCTGTATAAAACCCATTTAAAGCCCCAAAGAGCTATAAGTAAAATCAAAAATAACTCGTCCCATATACCGCCGAGAAAATCGGAAAAAGACCTCAAAGCGAAATCTATTACGGAATAGGCGCCTAAAATATAAGTCGCTCTCTCATAGTCCGATAATATAATGCCGCAGACAACGGCTACAGCCATAACCGCTAAAAAAGCCGCTATGCCGTAGAAAGTCGTTAAAAGTCCAAAAATCAATCCGACAGCCAATAAAATCCAAATAAAATACTTTCTCACATTTTCACCAACTCAACTATATATTTAACTATTCTGTAAGTAAAACTCATCTTGACCGACTCAATATTTTTTCCCGCGGAAACGGTTAAAATCCCCAGGAAAAACAGCCCCCAGGAAACAAAAATCCTGTACTCGTAATTTATCCCGAAAATAACGGAGAATATAAGATAAGAAAGGGAAACAACCATAAAAAATAAACCGGCAGCGGTAAACTTATCCGCCGTGTCCTCTGACTTATAAAAAGAGATAATTTTGTCAATAAAGCTCCCGCTATAAATCCTAATTATAAAATCGTTTAGCTTATCCGCGGATTTTGAGGTTCTTCTCCCTGTAAACTTAATCCCCCTGTACAGTACTGAATTGAAAAAATAAGGACTTTTATCAAAATAATTTTTAATAACTTTGTATGTCTCGCAGGTTTTAAAAACAGCTTTAAGCCTAATCAAAAAATTCTTAAATACGCTTTTCTTAAAACTGTCTGAAAAGAAAGAAAAAAATTTAACCATAAAGGAAAAACAAAAACTTTTTTCTACGATATTAAGCATAAAGCTCCTCCTGTTCCTTGCCGTTTATTCATCGGCGTCTTTAATTTCAATTTTAGTAATCCTGCTGTTCGCCTCAACAGTCTGAGTTTTAAAAATAAATGGGTATCCTATTCTTATCTCCTGCTCGCCCGCTTTAAGAATAACGTTTGACGGATTGACCTTATCTTTAATAGTTATCGTTATATCCTTCCATAAAGGATGCGTTGACTTAACAGATTGTCCGTCTGAATTCGGATTAACCGTCGCGGCTGGCTGTACATCCACTACCTCCACAACTTCGGCGTTAGTATACTGGTTATTCGCCACAAGCTTGTCTCCCTTTTTAATAGAGTCGGCGACCTCTGGAATCTGCTGCTGAGCGTATAAAGTCACATATACCTCTTTCTCACCGCCTAAAATATTTCCCCCGCTGGCGTTCACCCTTGAGGAAACCACTCTGTATCCGATTCCTCCAATAATGGATAAAATCAGAACAATAACAATTAAATCAACAACATTGATAACGCCAAATAATTTCCCTTTTTCATCTATAAATTTCATCGTTTTTTCTCCTTTACAATTTTATCATAAATGTTTTTGTGGGTTCTCGCCATCTTCATATCGGAGAAATTTTCTTTTGCCCGATTATAAAAAGCGTTTCCAAAACTGTCGGAAAGATTTTGGTCGGATATAAGACTTATAACCTTTTTAGAAATATCCGAAACATTATACGGAGAAACTAAAAAACCCGTTTCCCCGTCTATAATCATTTCAGGAATTCCCCCGACCCCCGTGCTTACAGTAGCTTTTTTCATCCTCGCCCCCTCAAGAAGGGCATAAGGAAAGCTTTCGCTCAGAGAAGTAAGCATATTCACATCAACAGCGTTAAAAAAACTGTCAGTGTCGTCAATGTGCCCAATCATAAAAATTCGGTCGGAAAATCCCTTAGCGTGGATTTCCCCTTTATATCTCTCAAAATCATCCCCGTCTCCGGCGATAATAAAATTGATATTTTCTCTTTTAGAACATATATCAAAAGCGGTTTTTAAAAAAATATCTATTCCCTTAACAGCGTTGAGCCTCGCGGCGATTCCTACGTACTTCGCGTTCTCATCATAACTTATTTTATATTTCTCACAAAATTCTTTTTTTGATATAAAATAAGGTTTATAATCAAAGTTAATGCCGTTGTACACTACAAAAAGCCTGTCGCTTTTAAACCCTCTCTCAATCATCATATTCTTAAAAGCTTTCGTCACGGTAAGTATATAGCCAAATCTTTTAAGGGCGAAATAATTAATAGGCTCATAAATTATCTGCTTATACCATGTGTCTTTAAAATCAAGCTTATAATCGCTGTGCAGAGTTGTAATCATAAAGGCTTTTATCTTTTTTCTTATAAAAGCGGCGATATAATTCGCCCTTGCCCCATGACAATGAACAATGTCAAAATTATTGCCGTTTATAAATCCGCTTATCTTTTTTACAACTGTTATGTCATATCGCTTTTTTTGCGGAATAATATTGACAGGTATATTAAGTTTTCGCGCTTCTTGGGTAAATACCCCTTCCATAATGCAGAGAAGCTCTACCTCGACACCTATTTCCATAAGCCTCGGCAAAAGAGTCAGAACGTGGGTTTTAGCTCCCCCCGTATCTCCCCCGCTTATAAGGTGAAGTACCTTCATTATAAAATCACACCCCAAAGGTTAAGAAACCCCATAATTAACCGTTCCTTAAGTTTTTTAGCTTTTCTCTTGATATAAGTTAATAGTCGGTTTCATTAATGATAATATCTGTCAAAAACAGAAGCGAGCTTTTTTGTAAGCTCGTATCTCTCATATTTCTCAATTTCCGTCCTGTCCGGCGCGAATACAAGATTATTGTCGCGCCACTTGCCGTAATAGTCATAAATAACGTCTTTAATGGCTGAAACATTATCCGTATGGGCGACAACGCCTATGCCCGTTTTTCTGACCAGGTCGGCGGCGGCGCCGTTTTCAGGCAAAATAGCGAGGACGGGTCTGTCCGTGTTCATATACTCGAAAATTTTTCCTGTATAAAAAGCGTCAGCTCCTTTTCCCGTACCCTCTATAAGTACAAGCACGTCCGACTGAAGCTGCCTTTTTATACACTCGTCATGAGGAACATATCCTATAATATTTACCTGCCTCATAAGAGAAAATCCGTCAATCTGAGCCTGAAGCTTTTCTTTATAAAAGTTTCCGATAAGATTAACCGAAATTTTATCACCGTCAATCCTTTTTTCCGAGATAAGCTCGGATAAAGCCTTAAAGAAAGTATCTGGCTTTCTTCTTCCGTATAAGGCGCCCGTATATGTTAAAGTAAATTTTTTATTCTTAGGCTTTGACAAATCAAGCTTATTAAAATCCACCGAGTCATATCCGTTCGGTATAACAAAAAAATTATCAGTATCAAGATTGTTGTTCTCAACAAAATTCCTTTTCATAACAGGAGTGTTGGCGATAAGAGCGTCGGCTTTTCTCAAAACCTCAGCTTCCATTTTTTTTTCTTTACTTGTTCTAAACCACCATCTTGGATTGTCAAGAGTATATGGGTTATTAGTCCATTCGTCTCTAAAATCGGCGACCCACGTAATCCCCGGAAATCTCTTTTTAATATATAACCCAAGTAAATGGTCGCTGTAAGGCGCGCTGGTTGTATAAATAATTTTTATATTCATGTCAGTAATCGCTTTAACGGCTCTTTTTCTCGATATAACACTCCAAAGCCAGGCACTGTCAGGAATAAATATTTTAAGCCCCAAAACTTTTCCGGGAATTTTAAAAATTGACTTCCACTCCGTAAAATCAAAAGGAGCTGTTCTGATAACTTCCGTCCCCTCAGGAATGTCTCTTAAAAGAGTCTCGTCTTTAAGAACAAGCCCTTTTTCCTTTCTTGTCAACACAACAGGCTCGTAACCAAAATTACGAAGATATTTAACAAATTTAACGCTGCGCTGAACTCCTGAACCGCCCATGGGAGGAAATTGATTCGCAATCATAAGCACCTTACGCATTAAAACAACAACCTTTCTTAACTCAAGTACGCGGGCAAGCTTTCAAAAATACCCCCCGTCACAGTAAATATTAACTTATTTTATCATACCTCAAAAAAAATCTCAATATAAAAATTAAATTACAATAAAAAAACTCATTTTTTTAATTTTTACGCCGTATTCATACTAAATTTGTCACATTTTGAAAAATCTTATGTTGTTGTCAAAATCCTCTCCTGGCACGCCGTTGTCCTTTAAAATATTCAGCCTTACATTTTCATATCTTTTAAGTTTGGCTTCCCTGTCCCTTTCAAATTTCTTTATAATTTGCGCATACATTGGATTTTCGGCGAGATTATTCCTCATCTCCGCGGGGAATGGACAATATGTGAATAAAATAGCCCTTACGAAAGAATTAAGCCGAGGCGAGCCGTTCGCCTCATATTTAACCCACTGAAGATAATCGTATACAAAAACTTCCTTAAAGTTGTTAGACTTTTTCTGAACTATAAGTTTTACTTTTTCCTTAGATTTTTCGCTCAAATCCCTGTTTTTCTTATAAAATTGGAGATAGTCGTAATACTCGCTTGTAAGGGATTTGCTTGTAATATCGCTCCACCTTGCCCCCTGCATATTTTTGCAAAGCTCCCATCTGAATCTAGCGAAAGTTGATATGAGAATCTCATTAAGGTCCTCAAGATTAAAGGCTGATATAACAAGTCTCGCCGGAGTGTCCTTTTTTCTGCCGGCAATGTCCTGCCACATAATACATCTCGTTCCAAAATTCGGCATAAGTATAAAATAAGGTCTGACCTCTTTCATAATCCGCTCATTATTGTTGTCAATAGTATTGTTTTGATACATACATTCTCTGTAGAACAAAGAATAATCTATTTTGACAACTTTGTTTATAATGCTGTTTAGTCTGTCAGGAGAAACATAGGCTCTTTGTAAATCGTCGCAGAGAGTGTGCTTTGAAAGCACGGGACAAAAAGAACTTACTCTTCCGAAAGTAATTTTATTTGTGGCCTTAACCATATTGTTAATCTCATAAAGAACCTTTCCCTTTTGGTCTGAAAGATAGGCTCTCTCCTGCTCCGGAGTTAAAAGCTGATTTCTTTTAATTTCTCTTAAGTTCTCCTGATAGTCTATGTCAAACTCACTTTTGGACGGTTCTTCCTCGCCTCTGTAAATAGCGGTAAGCCAGTCTTTAAGCATAAAAATTTTTTTGTCCCCCGTAGATTTATTTAAATAATAAAGGTCTAAAGCTTGAGACTCGTCGATAAGCCTTTCATCCATAAAACCAAAATTCAAAAACATATCTATTATAGGGTCCGCCGTGTCTTTTTCAACATAGTTAAAAAACACCTCTTCATAAATCTCATAAAAAAGCTTTGTAATCTGCCTCCTTATGCCCGCGGCGTTGTCGTCTGAGCTTGAGCGGTCTTTAAGATTTCCATAGGCGGTTACAAGGCGGATAAAATTATCCTTTTTCTCATCATCAAAACTTGTATATCCTAAAATACGCCCAAGAGAATTTTTAAGGTCGTTTCTCGCCGTTATAATCTCGCTTTCCGTATACATCAAACGGAGCTTAAACTCGTTCTCGTCTTCATCACTTGCCTCATCGGGAACCTTATAAAGAAAATCCATTCTTTCCTGATGGTCTTTAAGGGCGACGTCAACCGTGTTTTTGTCCAGCATGTCTATATCTTTCACGGCCTCCGTGATTTTATCTATGCCTCTCAAAATAACAGAAATGTCAACGCCCTTTTTGCCTACCTCAAGAGCGAGAGTGGAATAATTATAAAATAAATCTTTTTTCTCCGTTCCAATAAGCAGTCCTTTGTAGGTATGCATATATTTAATCATACTTAATATAGCGACGTTTAAATCTTTGATAAGCCTGCTCGTAATAAGAATGTTATAATAAGTAACATTGCTGTTTCCTGAAAAAAAGGCTTTTAAAGAATCAAGAGGAATTCCATTGAGATTCCTGCAATAATCCATTAACTCAATAGTGGCGTTCTGCCCCGGCTCAGGTATTTGATTAATTTTAACATCCTCAATATCTCCCGGAACAATGGAAAACTTTTTACAATGTCCTAAATATTCTCCTCTGTTTTCGTCCAGAGCGTCGTACAAAGATGAACACTGTGAAACAAAATCATCGTAAACGGAAACCATAGCCGACGCCTGTCTCGTAACTGTTGAAATCATAAGTCCGGAAAATTGGATATTCTCTTCA